>DATKXE010000027.1:0-6636 GCA_035529195.1 Anaerolineales bacterium | reverse complement strand
GCAGCCCCAGATCACATCATCGATGATATCCGCATTAATTCCAGACCGATCCACTGCTGCTACCAGCACCATTGCCCCAAGATCAATCGGGGTAAAAGCTGATAGGTTTCCACCAGGTTTACCCACTCCTACTGGAGTACGTACTGCACTCAGGATATACGCTTCTGACATACCCTAAATTTACCATTAACTTGATGAATTCACATCGTGTTGATGATAACCAGGTTGTCAAAATATATACCCCCGACTACAATTATCCAGATTGGTGAATTAAATTAGCAATCTCGGAGAACAAAATGCCAAGTACCACCTACAATTTCCCGCGTGGTTTTCTTTGGGGCACGGCCACTTCCTCCCATCAAGTGGAAGGGAATAATAAGAATAACAATTTCTGGGCTTGGGAACAAGAGCCCGGACATATAATTGACGCTCAAAAATCTGGCCTAGCTTGCGATTGGTGGGGAGGGCGCTGGCGGGAAGATTTCGAACGCATCGAGGAGACTGGTCAAAATGCTCATCGCTTATCCATAGAATGGAGTCGGGTTCAACCTACTCCGGATCGCTGGGATGAAGATGCATTAGAACACTATCGGCAGATGCTGCAGCGTCTGCAAGAGCGGGATATTACTTCATTGGTCACCTTACATCACTTCTGCGATCCGTTGTGGGTCAGCGAACTAGGTGGTTGGGAAAATGAAGCCATAGTTGAACTGTTTGGATCGTATGTGGAAAAAACAGTGGAAGCTCTAGCTGAATATAGCCATCTTTGGATCACGATCAATGAACCCAATGTATTGGTGATTTATGCATACCTGTTCGGATTATTTCCTCCTGGCAAAAAGGATATCAGGCTGATAGGCAAGGTTTACGCAAATCTCATCAAAGCACATTCTGCGGCATACCATGCCATCCACCGTTTACAGCCAACTGCCCGAGTTGGGATCGCGGTCAACTATCGCAGTTCAAAACCTTCCCTTTCTTGGAATCCGCTTGATCGCATTATGGTTGGTTTAATCTCAAACGTCTTTAACAACGCTGTTCCAAAAACCCTGCAAGCTGGAGTCCTGCAGCTGCCGTGGAACCGATCACGCATTCCAGAAGCCAAAGGCACCCAGGATTTTCTGGGTTTGAACTACTACACTCGGGACTACGTGGCTTTCAGCCTTCTCCATCCTGAGGACATGTTTATGCGTACTTATTTTCGACCCGATACGGAATTGAGCACGACTGGTTTCATCGCTAACGAGCCGGAAGGGATTTTTGAGGCATTGAAATGGGGTCGTCAATTCAACATCCCGATTATGGTTACAGAAAACGGTATAGAAGATGCGGAGGATAGCGTTCGTCCCAGCTACATAATCCAGCACCTGCACCAGATCTGGAGGGCAGTTAATTTCAACTGGCCGATCAAAGGATATTTCTATTGGACCCTTGTGGACAATTTCGAGTGGGAGCGGGGCTGGACACAGCGCTTCGGACTGTGGGAATTGGATATTGAAACCCAAGCTCGTCGCAGGCGTCCCAGCGTGGATCTGTACGCCGCCATCTGCCGGGAGAACAGCATTTCATCGGATGTTGTTAAACAATTCGCCCCCCAGATATATGATCGATTGTTCCCAGGTGAATAGGTCAAAATATGTCCTCGTATTCCCACGCAATTTATAAAGGGTTAGTTTGCCGGCCAGCATTACCGCTAGATACCCCTGGAATGATTCTGATTACCCGCCAAATCTGGGAGGGTGATGATTATGTGCCAAAGGTTTGGTCTGAATGGCTGTTCGACCCGGAAGGTCTTCTAGCTATTGCGGAATTTAAAGGTAAAGTGGTTGGATTTGGTAAACTAACCAAACTTTCACAACACGATTGGTGGTTAGAAGGTTTGCGCGTTCATCCCCAATTTGAAGGCAACCGGATCGCTTCACGATTGCATCAATACCTGCTTGAATTGTGGGTTAAAACTGGCTCAGGAACGCTCCGCTTTGCCACGGTCTCTTCACGAGAACCCGTCAAGCATCTCGCCCAGGTAAATGGGTTTCAGCTGGTTGGAGAGTATTCCACCTTCAAAACAATATCCAGAAACATGGAGGAGATCGAGAAGCACAAGCCTCCTTTTACCAGGGTATCCACTGAGCAGATTCCAGGTGTGGTTGAATGGTTAAATCCCCCCGCAAAGGATCGCTTACCAAATGGATTGATGGATCTTGGCTGGCAGTATGCTCCACCGAGAAAGCAGTATTTGGCCAATTATGTGAATGAAAAACAAATCTGGTGGTGGAAACAGGACCAGGGAGTGTTAATCCAGGTTGAGAAAAAAGATGGTGCAGAGACCTGGGCAAGAATTCGGATGCTGGCCTGCGAAAACAAAGACCTGGTTGATTTCTTATCCGACACGCATTTCCTGGCTGCTCGAATGGGTTATGCTGGTGTCACCTGGATGGCTCCACTTATTCCGTTCATAGAGGAGACCATGGCTCAAGCTGGATACAAACGAGATTGGGATTCTTCATTGCTTATCTTCGAAAGATCTATCACCTAGATATATCACCAGCTGGATACCTCGCCTCAATTGAGTTAGTTTGTCATGGTATAATTTCCGCCGCCAATAGCAATGAATGGCAAATTTATTTGGAGAGGTCGCATAGTCCGGTCTAGTGCGCGCGCTTGGAGAGCGCGTGAGCCGCAAGGCTCCGTGGGTTCGAATCCCACCCTCTCCGCTGGAAATAAAATCCCCACTCTGCCACACCTGGGGATTTTTCGCTTAAACTGGAGTGCTAATGCCCACCCGCTGACCAACTTGGTAGTACAGCCAATCCGGTGGAATGTTATCAGTCAAAATCCTGGGGACTACCAACATCTTTTGACCATTATCACACCAGATATTGGCGTAGTCTGTCCCCAATGAGCAAAATTCCAGGCATATTCATATTAAAACCATGAAGCCTATCCCAAAGTACCATACTCGTGTCAAGATTGCTAGAATTGCTGTTTTCTTTGTACACTATGGCATGCGAGTATATAATAAATAATCCTACCCAGTTGGTTAGAAATTTTGAGGAGAATCCGAATGAACTTACAGCTCCCGGCTCGCCCACCTTTCTCATTGAACTCGGTAATTAACTCTCATGGTTGGGCGAGATTAGCACCGTTCCTCTATGTCGAGGGGAAAGACAATCTCGGATATATTTACCGGAATAAAAATGGGCGAGTAGTCAAATTGAATATCATAGAGCATGATAATGGAGTTTCGGTTGATATTCATGGCAAAGTTGAACAACATGAGCTGGTTGAGATCACTGCAGCTGTGAAATGGATGTTGGCATTAAATAATGATTTTTCAGAGTTTTATAGGCTCACAAAAAATGAACCAAAATTAAACCATGTAGAAGAAAAAGCACAGGGTCGTTTGCTCCGCTCCCCGACCCTTTTTGAGGATACGATCAAGACAATCTTAACCACAAATACGAGCTGGACAGGGACAATTCGCATGACAGAGGCACTGGTGAATCATTTCGGGGAACCGATTCCCGGAAGCACTACCGAATTTTCATTCCCTACACCTGAACGAATTTCCACCAGTGATGAGCAGACCCTGCGGGAAAACACCCGCTTGGGATACCGGGCACCATATATCCTCAATCTGGCACGGGAAGTTGCTTCCGGTACGCTGGACCTTGAAGCATTGAAGACGAGTGAGTTGCCAGGTGACCAGTTGCACAAGCAGTTAATATCGATCAAGGGTGTGGGAAACTACGCGGCTGCCAACCTCATGATGCTGCTCGGTCGTTATGATTACCTAACCATTGACTCCTGGGCCATCAAAATGGTTTCCCAGGATTTTTTCGACGGCGACCCAATTAATCCAAAAGACGTCGAAAGGATATTTGAACCTTGGGGGAAATGGAAAGGTTTGGCATATTGGTTGTGGGATTGGTCAGATAATTGAAGCAATACCGTGAACTCCGATGAGATATATTTGAAAGCCACGAGTACATGTTCCCGGGGAAAATATTTAGTCTTCACGAACAAATACTTTATGACCCCAGGCGATAAACTATCCTTATGATTAAAATTTCAAACTTCGGAGATATCACCCGTTTTGATTTTAGTCGTTCAATAGCTGGTCGTGGGATTTATTGGACAACTGCTTACCTGGTGGATGGCTTGATGGTTGACACCGGTTGTGCACACACTTCTCATGAGCTGCTTGCTCTCATATCCGGAACTAAATTAGATCAAATCATAAACACCCACAGTCATGAAGACCATATCGGCGCAAATGCCTGCTTGCATGAGATTAATCCAGAATTGCAGCTCTTTGCACACCCCCTTGCTCTCCCTGTTCTGGAAAAGCCAGAAGCTTATCAGCCATTGCAGGCGTACCGGAGATTCGTTTGGGGGATACCTTCACCTTCCAAAGCACAACCGTTAATAAATGGAGGCTTCATCGAAACTGATAAATATCACTTCCTGGTTATCTACACACCCGGTCATACACTAGACCATCTTTGCCTGTACGAACCCGATCAGGAATGGGTGTTCACCGGAGATTTATATGTGGGAGGGAAAGACCGTGCTGTACGAGCTGGAAGCGACATTTGGCAGATAATCGAATCCTTGAAGCTAATCTCCAAATTACCATTGAAGGGTATGTATCCCAACTCAGCAAGAGTTAGGCTAGATCCAGTAAAAGATCTGCAAACAAAAATTGGTTATCTTGAAATGTTGGGAGATAGGGTTTTGAATCTCGCGGACCAAGGTTACCGTATTGGGGAGATCAGCCGCACTTTATTTGGTGGACCATTGTGGATTGAATTGATCACATGGGGACATTTGTCCCGCCGGAATCTAGTGCGCTCTTATTTAGACCTGCAACCTGTTTCGCAATTATGCTGCCGCAGTCACCATGGCCCTTAATACCAGGGCGATCATGATGACAAACGCGACTGCATAGAGCAGCATTTCAGGACGATCCTGCTTGCCTTTCGTGTAAGCGTAAACCACGGGAGCACTCAGGAGCAGGACGATCCCATACAACCAATGAACCCACTCGGGACGGAAGTCAGCAGCTCCAAACCAGAGCAACAATCCCAGCGTACCTTGAATCGCCAATAATATCTCTGCGATCACAACCGCACCAAAGTACCCGCCGCTGACACCTTGTTTTCGAAAAAATCGAAACAACCCCCAGACAGCCATGATGATGCAGTAGATCATCGCGGTAGTAGCCAGACGGGCATGAACCTCAGCCAATGACATTTAAACCTCCAATCTTTTGGATATCCTGATCGAGAAAGACAATTCCATTTTACCAGGGTGATGAGACAATCACCCTTTTGGATTGCTTAAATCACTCTCATAATACAACCCGAGGTTTATCCCTGAAAAGGGATTATTTGGTACACTAAACTCACCCAGAGGAGAACGTTTTTTACCTAAATTGGCTTGTTACCTTTGTTCCACTATGCTAAAATAGCATTTGTTAATGAAAGATTAATAGAGAAGGAGCGATCAATATGACCGCTGAGGAAACCAAAGAAAGATTGCCGGTAAACCGCCGAGAATTTCTAAATTTTGCCTGGTTGGTATCGCTTGGCTTTTTTACTGTTACTGCCGCTGGTGCTACCTACCTTTTTACACTGCCACGCCTTAAAGAAGGTGAGTTTGGTAGTGTCATTTCGGTCGGTACCGTTGAAGATTTACCCGAAGTTAATGCACCCCCGGATAATTATGCCAAAACAAAATTCTGGTTGAGCAATACTCCGGATGGATTAGTTGCTCTCTATAAAGTTTGCACACATTTGGGCTGCTTATATAATTGGAACGGACAAGAAATTAAGTATATATGTCCATGTCATGGATCCCAATTCGAGAAAGAGGGTACCTATATTCTTGGGCCAGCTCCACGAAATCTGGATCAGTTCGTAGTTAGAATCGAGACTCCCGAAGGCGAAGTAATTGTTGAAACGGATCTAACAACAGGAGACCCGATCCCGATCCCTGATGCCCCCAATGCGATTGTAAAGGTTGACACCGGCTTACGTATTGTTGGAGACCGCCACGCCTAGTTTAGGTCATTTACGAGTTTACTCTTTAGGGAAGGAATATGCTAAAGTCAATTAATTTTCAGGATCTGCGCCATAAAATTAGCTCTGCACTCGATAACCGCGTGCGGATTATCACTGCTGGTTTGGGGATCGACGAGCTGCGTGCAGTACTGCGCGGCGATCCACCAACGGAAAAACCTAATCCTCGTTTTAAAGTACATACCACCAGCTTCTTATTCCACATCCGACCACGTTATTACCAGAAGGGAAGCACTATCCTCTCGCACACCTTCCGGCTTGGATTTATGACCGTTTTCTTCTTCACGGTTGAGCTGGTCACCGGTGTGATATTGATGATCTACTATGTGCCTACCCCCAGTGGTGCTTATGCTTCTGTTTTGGAGATCATGAGTGAAGTACCATTTGGAAACCTGATGCGTGATCTGCACCGTTTAGGTGCCGAGGCTACGGTTATTTTCACAGTTCTGCATTTACTGCGCACTTATTTCACTGGATCCTATAAGAAAGAACGCTCGTTTACCTGGTTCACTGGTGTTATTTTATTGGGAATCACGCTATTTCTTAGCTTCTT
>DATKXE010000026.1:0-13275 GCA_035529195.1 Anaerolineales bacterium | reverse complement strand
AATTAAATGAATATCGGCGGCTGTTCAAGAAGATATTAGTCTTACCTGGTTTTGAATTCACGGCAACTTTCGGGTTTCATATCCTGGGAATATTCCCTGAGACGAAACCCTTGCGGGACATCGAACACATTCTACTAAATTTACATATTCCTGCTGAGCAGCTTGATTACGGTTCGGACACGGTGGGTGCCTCTACGGATGTCATTGGTGCCTACCATGCAATTTCTGAAGCAGGTGGCTTGGCGATCGCGGCCCATGCGAACTCTACGCATGGAGTTGCGATGCGAGGTTTCACATTTGGGGGGCAGACACGCATTGCATACACCCAAGATGCGAATCTGGATGCTCTGGAAGTAACAGACCTGGAGAAAATAGGAAGACGCACTACGGCGGGGTTCTTCAGCGGCACCAAGCCAGAATACCCCCGGCGGATGCATTGTATCCAAGGCTCTGATTCTCATCGATTGATATCTGACCCGCGAAGGAAGGGCAACCTCGGGGTTGGTGAGCGCCCAACGGATGTACTTATTCCCGATATAAGTTTCAATGCATTAAAAGAATTGTTTTCCACCAATGACTTTTCGAAAACTAGACCACATAGCCTGAAGGCTGAACCCGCTTTTGATTTTATTCAATCCGCTCGCGAAGAGGGGCCAAATATTGTTCAAGACTTTCACGAAAGCGCCTCAGTGCGAGGAGGCCGTTTGTACGCTGTTATTGCGGATATCAGTGCATTCGCCAATACCAATGGAGGTACATTGTTCCTTGGCCTGAACGCGGATGCGCAGAAAGCTATCACCGGGGTACCCAAACCAAACCAAGCGATTGCCCAACTCGAAAAAGAAATTGGTAACCGGATCAGTCCGCACCTGCACTGCACTATTGATCCACACGAGACCGGTGATAAAACGATTCTCCGGGTTTTGGTCCCACGTGGAGAAGATCCTCCCTATGTAGTGGATGATTATAAGATTTATGTGCGTACTGAAGCCGAAACCAGCCAGGCGGTCAGAGATGAAATCGTTGGCCTGGTGAGGCGTGGAAAAGGCGATCCCCAGCATCTGTATAGCAAAGATAAGCCCCCTCAGACTGATGAAGTGAAACAAGCCGTACAGGATTCTTCGGAAGAAGTGGTTGAAATGGCACCCCGTACGGGGGTAGAGGTGGTCAGTGTTGAAGAGCGGGATGGAGGCAGCTTCTATACCGTGAGGGATTTAAGAAATGGCAACATGGTCAAGAACGTGACGCTAAAATCTGCCCGGCGGTTGTGGCATTATGCCCTCACCCAACATGCAAGTCTGCCTGCAGACTTGAACCAAGCTGAGGTTGAGTGGCTGGGAGATTATGGTTTGCTCCAAAAGCGGAAGCAAGGCAAACGTCTGAACTTTGATCTCGTCGAGAAAACCGCACAAGGAAATCGATACTACTACGGTGTCACAGATGATGGAATTCACGGGCCTTGGAAACAGCTTGTGGGCCAGGATGAGGAATAAATATCCCGTTTGATTAATGACAAGTCGCTCTGGACGGTAAAAGCTGTGGGGGGTAGGATGACGGAAATAAACTAGCTGCGGCAGTGAAGCTACGGATTTCGGGAGAAAAATATTGCGCATAGGTATACTTACGATCTCGGATCGTTCATCGAATGGAGAAAGACCTGATCTCTCAGGACCCGCGCTTGCGGATTTGATTAAATCCCAGGGATGGACTGTGGTGCGTATGGAAATCATTCCTGACGAACTGCAGGTCATTAAGGACAGATTATTCACCTGGTCAAATCTGAAGGATTTGGATCTCATCCTGACAACTGGCGGCACTGGATTCAGTCCAAGGGATATCACTCCTGAGGCGACATTACAAGTTATTGAGCGCGAAGCACCAGGATTGACTGAAGCCATGCGCGCTGCCAGTCTGAAAGTGACTCCGTACGCCATGATGTCCCGTGCCCGGGCAGGCATAAAAGGTCAGACCTTGATCGTCAACTTGCCTGGAAGTCCAAGAGCTGCGGTTGAGAATCTAAATGTCATTCTGCAAGTTATCGAGCACGCAGTCGCATTGCTTTCCGAGGATCCAGGGGCAGAAGCAGGTCATAGTTTTGATAGTAAATAATAGGTAAGGGGATATTAATAGTGGAACACTTTCACAGCGAAGAATTCCTAGATCCACCGCTTGACAATCCAGAAGAGGTTGGATTCCGGCGTTTTGCGAGGGATATTCTGGAAGTTGCCCTGATCTCACTGGTCCTTTTTCTCAGCATAAATGCAGTATCTGCCCGGATAAGAGTGGAATCGGTCAGCATGCAGCCAACTTTATTTGCTGGAAATTTTGTGGTGGTTAACAAATTATCTTACCGGTTTGGCGAACCTGAACGGGGAGATATCATTGTGTTCGAATACCCTCCTGATCCTGAACAGGACCCGTACATAAAAAGGGTGATCGGTTTGCCGGGTGAGCAGGTGAAGATCGCAGATGGAAAGGTTACGATCAACGGTGTTAATATCCAAGAACCTTACCTGGTAGATGATACTCAACAGGGTGGCGAGTGGACAATTCCGGACGAAGCGGTATTTGTGATGGGAGATAATCGCAGGAATTCTTCCGATTCACGTTCCTGGGGGGTTGTACCTTTGGAAAATGTGATTGGGAAAGCTCTTGTGGTCTACTGGCCGCCCGAGAAATGGGAACTGCTTAGTATGTCCTACGCAGTAGCAGCCGAAAATTGATTTACAGGATCCGGCGCGCGATCACCATGCGTTGGACCTCACTTGTTCCTTCCCCGATTGTCATCAACCTGGTGTCCCGATAAATCCTCTCAACTGGATAATCGCGGCTGTAACCATAACCCCCCAGAATCTGGATCGCGTCCCGGCAAACCTTTTCTGCCATCTCGGAAGCATTAAGTTTGGCCATTGAGGCTTCAGTTGAGAAGGGTCGCCCCTGGTCTTTTAGCCAGGCGGCATAATAAACAAACAAACGAGCGGCTTGAATCTGGGTGGCGGCGTCCGCCAGCATAAATTGGATCGCTTGGTGTTGAGTCAGTGGAACGCCAAAAGTGTGCCGTTCATTTGCGTAGCGAACGGCCTCTTCAAAAGCTGCCTGGGCGAGACCCACGGAGAGCGCGCCAATACTCACCCGACCCCAATCGAGAATCTGTAAAGTCTGCTGCAGCCCCTGACCGACAGCACCCAACAAGTAATTTTCTGGTACATGTACATCTTCATAGGTTACCGGATTAGTGGGACTCCCTTTCAGTCCCATCTTCTTCTCTGGTGGACCAATGGTTAAACCTGGAGCATCAGTCGGAACAACGATCAAACTCAGTGAGTGAGAACCACCTCGCGGATCTGTTCTTACTAATGTGACGATGTAATCCGCAATACTGGCATTTGTACACCACATTTTAGTGCCATTGATGACCCATTCGTCACCGGCTAATTCAGCCCGGGTAAGAACGCCACCTTGTAAATCCGACCCAGCGCCCGGTTCCGTGAGCGCCAAGGCAGCCAGCTGCCCTTCTCCCGAAGCGACTGGTTGCAAGAAGCGCTGCTTTACTTCATCATCGCCAAACAAAGTCAAAGGAGCACAACCCAAACCATTGTGGGCAGAGATCGATAATGCAGTACTCCCGCAGCCCCAACCCAGTTCTTCGACAGCGATTGCAGCACTGATCGCATCTACTTCTGCACCTCCAAATTCCTCGGGTACATTTAACCCCAGCAACCCAACTGGTCCCATCTTTTTGGTGGCTTGCCAATTGAATTGCCCTTCTTCGTCAACCATTTGGGCCAATGGTTTGACTTCTTGGGCAACAAAATTATGAACCATATCTTTCCACATTCTCTGTTCTTCATTGAGTTCGAAATCCATTGAATTTCTCCGTTTGGTGAACGATCAAGATTAGCGAAAAAAGAGGAACAGGCAGAGAAATGCAATACCTATTCCAACAATGATCGGGATAAGAACAATAGCAATAGTGTATGCGCTGAACCAGGCAACATCGGATTTGCTGAATCCCCCTTCTGATTGGGAATCTTCAATGTGAGCCCCACACCGAGGGCATTGCTCAGTTCCTTCAGCGAGCATGGCATGGCATTCCGGGCACCAGACTGGCATTTGGTCTCCTTTTTCAGGTCGCTGGTTTTATTCTTGTCAGAGATTCCGGATTCACTAATGACGAAGTATCGCCCAGATCTAGCCCCAAATATGCCGCGCGTACCATGCGGCGCATGACCTTGGCGTTACGGGTTTTGGGCAGATCATCTACGAATAGGATCTGGCTGGGTTTCAGTGGTTTGCCCAAAAAAGTTGTGATCACCAACTTTAATTCCTGTTCTAATTTATTCGAAGGTGAATAATATGAAGCGAGAACACATAATACAACTACTTGATTGCCCTTGAGTTCATCAGGAACACCGATAGCAGCAGCTTCTACCACTGCTGGATGGGAAATCAGGATGGATTCGATTTCCGCGGGACCTACGCGTTTGCCAGCTACCTTGATGGTATCGTCCGATCGACCAAATATATACCACTGTCCATCATCATCTACAACTGCAAAATCTCCTTGCACCCAAGTATTAGACCAGCGTGACCAATACGTCTCTTCATATCGATCAGGATCACCCCAAAAACCTCGAGTCATTCCAATCCAAGGAGCTTTGATGACCAGTTCTCCAACCTGGTTGCGTACTGGTTTTCCATCTTCATCGAAGATATCGGCTGCAATACCAGGGCAAGGAGCTGAAAAAGCTGTTGGTTTCAGCGGAAGGAGGGGGTTACCCATGAGGATGCCGCCCGAAATTTCAGTACCACCAGAATAATTAATAATGGGACGCTTTCCTTGACCAATTTTTTCGAACAACCACATCCAGGGATCCGGATTCCACGGCTCACCAGTGGAAGCAAATAACTTGAGCGATGACAGGTCATGGGTGCGGAAGGTTTGCTTGCCAGATGCCATCAGGCTCCGGATTAAGGTCGGAGAAATACCCAGGGTGGTGATACGATGGCGTTCAACCATTTCCCAAAGTCTATCTGAATTCGGGTAATCAGGAGCACCATCGTAAATGAGAAAAGTGCTGCCCAAGATCATGGTCCCGAAGACCAGCCAAGGTCCCATCATCCATCCCATATCCGTGATCCAATAGATGCACTGTCCGGGATGCACATCGGTGCCAAAAGCCATATCCTGGGCAGCTTTGATTGGAAATCCAGCATGGGTATGGACAGCGCCTTTCGGGAGTCCTGTGGTACCGGATGTATAAATGATCATGAGAATGTGTTCAGCATCCACGATCTCGGTTTCGGCAATCTCCAACTGATTCTCAACCAAATCGTGCCACCAGTGGTCACGACTGTTGACTAAATTCACCTGTGTGCCAGCATTATCAACCACGATCATGTGTTTGAGAGATGGAACCTGTTCAACAGCATGATCTGCTACCGATTTCATATTTACATTTTTACCCCGTCTCTGGAAAGCATCTACCGTGAACAACGCTTTTGCAGCTGCATCTGCCAGACGGGCCGCAACAGCTCCTGATCCATACCCTGAGAATAAAGGCAGGATAATGCCCCCAATTTTGGCAATACCCAACATGGCGACCACAATCTCCCAAGTCATGGGCATAAATAATCCAACTGCATCGTCTGGACCGAGACCCAAGCTGCGCAGAGCGTTCGCGACTTGATTCACTTTGCGGTAGAGCTGACCGTAGGTGAAAGTTTCGATCTCACCGGATTCGTGCTCACTGATCAATGCGACCCGCTGTTCGACAGCGCTGCCGATATACTTATCCAGAAGATTGTGCACGATGTTCATCTCTCCCCCAACCACCCAGCGCGGCCAGGCAATACCTCGGGATAAATCAAGAACCTGACTGTATGGTTTATAAAACTGTATATCAAGATATTGGAGGATTGCTTCGGTGAACCAGCCTACGTCTTGCGTTGAACGTTCCAGCATTTCGCTGAAATCGGAAAGGTTGTATTGCTGGATGAAACGGGTCAGGTGGGCCTGGTCGATGTAATCCGCAGATGGCTGCCAAACGAACTCAGATGGATAAGTAAAATTGTCTTTCACCAGACCGCCTTTGTAATGAGTACAGGATCAGGACCAATGATTCTTAATATCCATTTGGAAGTGTGAGTAGTTGAAAATCCGATACCGCAGGGTTCCCCAGCGATGAAAGGGTCAATAACCTGGCGAACACAAATGCCAGTCATTACGAATAATTGTGTTTATGCGACTCAGCATCATTATATCATCCGGGTATTACAACCAAACCGCATGGGGGTTTAGATGGAAATGAAGCACATTTCTAATTATTGGACTCGCCATAGGGGCTGGTCTCTATGAAAATCAACAAAATATCCACCCAACGAATCGTGATTACGGATTTGGCACGCTTATCTCAATGAAAATGGGATCGCCAAAAAGATTTCCTTGTGGGTCAGCTGCCTGCCAGGCACTTCGGTGTACACCTGGTTCCTGGGGGGCAGTGAACTGGATGTGAATTTCGGCTTGATTACCACTACGAGCAGGAAATAATGCCAAATCTGGCTTTGCACCCATGTCAGGTCCGGCGATCAATCTAATACTAAAACGACGGTCCCAGTTGCACGTGCCGTTGTTTTCAACTAGCCAGCGTTTGTCGAGGATTTCTTGTGGATTAACTTCAGTACCATCTGGAATGGTGATATCTTCCAGGTACAACAGGTTGCTTTGGCAGTCAGGGGAGGGCGAAGGTTGGGGGGAACCTAATCCAGTACCAGAATCGTTCTCGGATGTAGGCGATATGCGGGTGGCGCTAATTGGAGTACTTGCGCGTGTGGCCGGGATATAGATAGTTGGGGTTGCCTGACCAGTGCAGGCAACCAGAAATAAAGCAATCCAAAATATTATTAGAAGGGAATATTTCACATTGATGAAATCCCGATCAATGATTATTCTTCTTCAGATAGCTCGATCTCTTCATCCACGCCGACTGCCATCGGCATGATTCCACTGAGCGTTTGTTGGCGGATCGCCAAATCAATCTCTGACATCATGTCTGGGTGTTCCCGTAAGAAGCCTTTTGCGTTCTCTCGACCTTGACCCAGCCGGATGTCGCCATAGGAATAAAAAGAGCCCCGCTTCTCGATTAACGCAAGTTCGGCGGCTAAATCGAGAATATCACCAGACTTCGAAATACCTTCGTTATACATGATGTCGAATTCAGCTGTGCGGAAGGGAGGCGCGACTTTGTTCTTCACGACACGCACACGTGTACGGTTGCCGATGATCTCAGAACCAATCTTTATCGATTGTATGCGGCGTACATCAAGGCGAACGGAGGCATAAAATTTTAGCGCCATTCCCCCGGTGGTGGTTTCAGGATTGCCAAACATGACACCAATTTTTTGGCGCAGCTGGTTGGTAAAAATCACCGTTGTATTGGTCTGTTTTATAGCACCCGATAGTTTTCGCAAGGCCTGTGACATCAAGCGAGCTTGCATTCCCATGGGTGAATCACCCATATCGCCTTCAATCTCAGCGCGTGGTACCAGGGCAGCTACTGAGTCAATAACGACCACGTCTACAGCACCTGAACGGACTAAAGTTTCGGTGATCTCAAGAGCTTGTTCACCCATATCAGGTTGGGAGATCAACAAACTGTCAACATCGACACCGCAGCGTGAGGCGTAAGACGGATCCAGGGCATGTTCCATATCAATGAAGGCACAGGTGCCTCCCAATCTTTGTGATTCAGCGACGATGTGCTGACAGATGGTCGTTTTGCCCGAAGATTCTGGTCCATAGATCTCTGTTATTCGTCCGCGGGGGATACCACCAGTACCAAGGGCGATATCCAGTGAAAGTGACCCGGACGGGATAATATCAACATCCAAGAGATGGGATTCGCCAAGACGCATGATGGTGCCATCTCCATAACGCTTGGTTATATCACCTAGAGCCTTGTCTAAAGCGATTTGGCGTGATTCATCCATTTCTTCTGAAGTGGTTGATTGCTTACTGGCCATGAAGATTATCTCCTGATCACGAGGTAATGAGTACCGTTGAGGATTGTATCCGGTAGTGGAAAAAATCGCAATACGTAAACAGATTTTATTGAAATTATTTGGTTGTTCGCCTGGTCTCCCCCATTAGTTTAGCACAGATGTTCTGTATGTCAAGGTGTTTGCGGTGGGTTGAAATCCCCTCCAGGGAGTGGGGGAGCCTCAGATGTAAATCCACTTCTTCCCCGGAAAGAGAAATATGTGACCAGGCCCGGGTAGATTTCAATCTCCCGGGTATAAATCTTTGAAAGGTAGTTGATCACTATCTTATATCTTCCAGCAGGGAGATCGCTGATGACCAGGTTCTCCTGGTAATAGTCATCTGAATTGACATTGCCGCGATGGTAGGAATTGGCGCGCCAGAACTGCTCACCCTCCATGGGTCGTATGATAACCAATTGTCCCTCTATTTTTCGACCGCCAGTGTTCATCACCCTTCCGGCCAGCACCCCCCAACCTTGTGGGGGAACAAGCCACAACTCTGGGTTTCTGGTGGAGAAGAAGCCATTCTCGCTTAATCTGACCTCAAAATGCAGGTGCGGACCGGAAGTTTTGCCGGTTTCCCCGCTCACTCCAAGGATATCTCCAGCTTTAACATATTGGTCACGTTCGACTTCCACCCGGTTGAGATGAGCATATACCGTATAAATCATCGAACCCTGGTAGCCAAATTCATGGCGGATCATCACCGCCTGTCCGTATGGATCGTCCGGGTCGTATTTGCCTGAGAACAACCCATATCCTGCCCAGACTACTTTTCCAGGTCCAGCAGCAATAACAGGGGTTTCAACCGGGACTTTTATATCCATTCCACTATGCACCACACCTTCAAAAAATGAACCGGCATAGCGGTAATCTTCTACAGGCCAGATGGTTTCGTTTACAGCAAAGGGACGTGTAAAATAAAAATGGTCGAAGGGAGTGAGTGCTAATGGAACTGGGTAAAGCGCAGGTCTCCAGGTTGAAATCAAATCCAAGGACGGCGGGGGAACATCAAACTGCATAACTTCAGGAATTGGCTCGGGTTCCCTGGCTTCAATATCGATAATTTCTTTTACAATAGATGCAGGTTTTGTGTTGCTGGTTATCGGGATTGTCAGCCTGGGAGCAGGAGTAGCAGGATCAGCAAGAATGGCTGATGTCAAGGTAGGTGACAGGGTAGGTATTTGTGAAGCTGCACTGCAGGCAGTGCTGAACACCATGAATGCTGCCAGGAGGAATATAATTAGATTTCTCCTGTGATTTATCATGGTGCAGGAGTGGAGACAACAGGCCAGCTGGGGGTGCGGGTGGGAGTTAGAGTCGGAGGATAGATCGGTGTTGGGGTGGTTAATAATTCCGCCGGATAGAGATCTAACATTGCTTCCGACCAGGATTGATTATTTGTGATCACAAATTCGTTAAAACGAGCCGCATAGAAAGCCGACTGCCATGTGGGCAGCGCGGGTAAGCGCTGCCATCCAAATCCAATCGCCATCTCGGTGAAATCTATCCAATATCCAGCCGGCACGATCCCGGCATTTTGACCACCCTGTTCGTAATATAACGGATCGCCTTCAAAGCGGGAATTGAAATTCCAAGGCACTTGCCGCATTGGTTTTCCTAACGACCCATTCTGGAAGCGTGCTTTGATGAAGATTCGCCAATAAACGTGGTGCCCAAAAAATTCAGGTACCACCACAACCCAACCAGCGTTCATTGGCAAGGTATCAAATGCGAAGGCTCGACCTGTATAAAGCCAATCTTCTCCCATACCTGGAGGAAGGGGGGCGGTTAGCGGTACGAACGCATTTTCCAGAGAACCCAAGAAATCCCAGCCAGCTGCGGAGGATACTTCAGTGCGCAAAGCGTGAAAAGCTTCATCCGCAGAGTCGTGGAGTTGAGGGAATGGTGCCTGGACACCAGCTAAGTTAGCCAGATATTCTCGTACTTCCTGGCTTTCAGGATTACCACCCCTGGATGTAAACCAAGGCATTTCCTGATTCTCCAAGCTGATTTGTTGGAGATTCTGAGGTAATGGAGAGGGCAGCGATTGGTCATTCCAGGTCATACCCGTTAACTGTCCGGGAAGTACTATGGGTGGTAATTCTAAGCGCCCTTCCGCAGATTTGTAAGCAGTTAATAAAGTTTGGTTGGGGTCATTAAGAGAAGTTAACAGAATACTGCTATCCGGGCTCCATACCGGCCAGTCCCCGCTACCGATATAGCGTGAGCCATCCAATGCATCCCAAATATATATGCTGTGATTTCCTTCGTGTTTTGCTACCCAAGCTAAAGATGTTCCCTCTGGAGACCAGCAGGGATTTCCTTCTTCAATTTCAGGATTCAGACTCAGGTTGGAGAAACGTTCATCACCAAATTTGTCAAAATCAGCCAACCAGATCTCTGCATCACCACTGCGATTGGAAACGAAGGCCAACTGGCGACCCTGAGGGGACCAGGAGGGTTGATAATCTGCTGCCGGGTGCTCACTGAGATTAATCACGGTCTGGTCGTCGAAAACTGAACGTATGATGATTTCAGAATCCTGATCATAACTTTCATAGGCTATGAGGTTTCCATCTGGCGACCAGGAAGGTGAACTTTCGTAATGCAGGGTATCCGTCAGGCGGGTAACCTCACCAAGGTGCAGATCCAGCAGGTAAAGGTCCCAAGGACCTGAACGATTGGAGGCAAATGCCAACCACCTGCCATCTGGGCTGAGAGCAGGGGTAATGTCATCCCAGGGTCCCGAAGTCAGACGGGTATATGGTGAGTTCGATGCCTGGTAGGCAAAGAGGTGGCTGTGACCAGCCTCGTAGAGAGCCAATACAATCAATCCGCTTTGAAGTGGGGTGGAGACCTCAAGTGAGGGTGGATCTTGGATTTCCGTTGAGGGGTTCAGTATTGGAGGTGGATTGTCTGCAGTAATGAGAGCAGCAGCAAGGGTTGCTGAAGGAGTTGCTGTTGTTGTTGGTGATAGGAGCGTTGGTGTGGATGTGGTTTGTGCAACAGGGAGGGGTGTCGAATTATCAGCACTGACAGGGCTGACTTTAAACTGCAAAATCGGCCAAAAAATCAATGCCGCGATCAGCAATAAAATTGACGAGGAAGTGAGTACTACCCCGCGCGAAAATCGAGTGTGCGAGGGCTGATAGTCTCCGTTTTCTATTAGCGATCTCCATTCATGACCAGTTCGCATATGGGATATTCCTCAATCTTGGGAAAAATGCAAATCGGCAAACAGCGGCATTCCTGCTTCGTAAATGAAGTTTAACACCCTAATGATTGAGCCTACTTAACACTTCTGTAATCAAAGTACTTTTCTATATTATTCTTCGAGTCCTGAACTATAAAGGTGGAAGTAAGTACCACCTAAGGCCAGAAGATCAGAATGGTTACCCTCTTCAATAATTCGTCCCTCATGGACTACCAATATTATATCTGCATTCACTACGGTGGACAGGCGATGTGCGATAACAAATGATGTTCTACCATGGAGCAACAAGGATAGCCCATTTTGGATTATGCGTTCAGTTTGCGTGTCTACACTCGAGGTGGCTTCATCCAGGATCAAAATTCTCGGATCTGTGAGCAGAGCACGAGCAAATGAGATTAGTTGGCGCTGCCCAACAGATAGCACAGCGCCGCCTTCTTCAACGGGAGACTGATAACCAAGGGATAAGCGCTGGATGAAATCATCTGCTCCCACTGCTATGGCAGCTGCTTGCACATCGTCATCGCTGGCATCAAGATGACCAAAGCGAATGTTTTCTGCCACCGTGCCATTAAACAAGAATGGATCCTGGAGCACAATGCCCATCTGGCTGCGCAAGCTGGATTGGGTGACATGACGCAGATCATATCCATCGATCAACACCTGACCTTCGGTAGGGTCGTGGAAACGGGCAATGAGCTTGATCAACGTGGATTTGCCTGCTCCCGTCTCACCAACCAATGCTATTGTTTTCCCAGCTGGGATTTGGATGTTGATATCTTCGAGTACCATAGGATCTGGGTCACTCGGTTCGGTGTCTTGATAGTGGAAAGACACTCCGTCCAGGAAAACTTCGCCCTTGATTTCAGGGAGTTCGATAGCATCTGGGGCATCCTGGATTTCAATATGAGCATCCATCAATGCAAATATGCGCTCACTGCCTGCCATGGTTGATTGGAAGGAGTCATACCGGCGGCTTAAATCACGGATGGGATCGAAGAAACGGTTGATATACAGAAGGAAAGCAACCAGCACACCAGGGGTGATCGCATTTGCTGCACCAGGATTGCTGTTAATGACTAGCATGCCTCCGATCCAAATTACCAGGGCCATCGCTGCTGCACCTAGAAAATCAATCACAGCTGGAAAGGCGGAAGCGATGCGAGCTGCCTGTAAATTTACATCGAGATTGTTTCGGTTGATTGCATCATGAAAATTCTGATAGTTTACGTTTTCTCGAGAAAATGCCTGGACGACACGCACACCGTTAATATTTTCAGCCAGGACTGAGTTCACCCAACTGATCGCGGCACGCACCTGACGGTAATTTTCACGCGCGTATTTCTTAAAAATGGTGGTTGCAAAAATCATGATCGGCAGCACAGTGAATGTGAGCAGGGAAAGGCGTAGATTCATGTTCACCATCACAATAACGATGCCTATCAAGACAAATAGGTCCCGAGCAACGGCCAGCAATGCCCAGGTGATAAATTCTCGCAATACCCCGACATCATTAATAACGCGAGTGATAACCCGTCCAACGCTGTAGTGGGAATAGAAGCTGAGGGAGAGTTCCTGAAGATGCTCGAAAAGCTGCGAACGAAGGTCATAGATAATCGATTGTCCCACCTGAGCCATGATGTTTACTCGCAAAAAAGTAGACACCCACTGGACGATCGCAATCCCCAGGTAGACGAGCACAGTTTGGCGCAACACCGTGAGCGATCCCGTGCCAATACCTTCATCAATGGCAATTTTTACTAAATAAGGTCCCGCGACGGCAGCTGCGGAACTGATCAACATCAATAATACAGCCAGCGAAAAGCGCCTGCGGTATGGCTGCAGAAATCCAAACAAACGCCGGGAGATGTCCGGATCGTAGCCTTTGAAGATCACATCATGGTTAGGAGGTAAGGTGGTCATTCAGCCTCCCAACCACGCGGTCTGGGGTCTGAATACTGGGTTGGGGGGCTATCCAGTGACTGGACTTCTTCACGGAATTTTTCTCTATCCCGCAGCTG
>DATKXE010000025.1:0-13024 GCA_035529195.1 Anaerolineales bacterium | reverse complement strand
ACAAATGAAATACTCGATATATTCACCAAATTAATCATTACGAATCCCAGGAATGAGAATCCCGCATACAAATAATACCGGTGACCTCCCCGAGTTATTAAACCGAAAATGCATAGGATCACCGCAATTGAAAAACTGAGTATTGTGACACCGTTTCCTGAAAACCAGTTTGATGAGGAACCTGTGTCAAAGATCCAGAATGCTGCCGCACCCGTGATCAAACTCAAACAAATGAAAACAAAGCCGATTCTGGCCAATTTCGCCAGATTCATTAGCTGCTCATCTTGAATCGAAAAATTAACCATTCTAGGCCGTGTGATTACCTCTTTTCCTGCCATAATCACTAAGAAATATGCCAGCATTATGAAACCGATAAACCAAATCGCATGACTCAAAGAGATGGTTAATCCGATTCCCAGCAGTGAGAGACCAAAACATATATCCCACAAGCCATCTTCGCTGATCAACCAAGTTTCCTTCGAACGCAACTCAGGATCGATGTCCATTAAATACCCCACACAAACGGGATTAACCTTATATATCATAGCAAATTTTCAATTCGTTTACACGAGCCGGAAGAATGGTTTCAACCCCTACTAGAGAGGGGTATTATGAAATTCCCCCATTAAAATAATCCCTTTATTCTCAAATAATCTTAAGCAATAATACCGTAGCGATTGTCAGATATATTAAATACCCAAGGGTGTCTGTCAAGGTGGATACTAAAACTGGGGAAGCCAATGCAGGATCCAATTTAATCACGGACATACCCAATGGAACAAGTACACCAGCGAAGCCAGCTGCGATCAAATTTAGAAAAGTTGATATCCCAACGACCAACCCTAATATTGGCGAGCCTTTCCAAAGAAGGGCAATTACTGCTATGAGTGTACCCAATACAATACCATTAGCCAACCCGATGAGGACTTCTCGAGTTATCGTAGAAATTCCATCTCGAGGATTTACCTCACCCAAAGCTAATCCTCGGACCGTTACAGTCAACGTTTGAGTTCCCGCACTCCCACTTACGCCAGCAACGATTGGAAAAAAAACTGCTAAAACTGCTAATTGGGCGATTGTCTCTTCAAATAGACTTAGTACTAATGCTGATAACAAAGCGGTTCCCATATTCAAAACCAGCCAAGGTAACCTAGCTCTCAATGCAGTCTGGGGTGCTACAGTTGTTGAGACGCGTTCGTTAGGAACACCACCCAATCGATAGATATCCTCGGACTCCTCTTCCTCGAGCACAGCGACCATGTCATCGTGGGTGATCACCCCGAGAAGTTGGTAATTTGGATCAACGACTGGTAATGCAAGCAAATCGTATCGAGCCATCATTCGCGCGGTAACTTCCTGTTCTGCGTCAGCGAAAACTGAGATAACTTCAGGATTCATGATCTCTACAATACAAGTTTCTGGTGAAGCAACCACAATTTTCAGCAATGAAACAACACCCACCAATCTCATTTCATCGTCTACAACATATAAATAATACGCGATCTCGGTTTCCGGTATTGTTGCTCGCAAATGAGCAACAGCTTCTTGAACTGATATATCTTTGTGCAGGACAACCTCGACCGAGGTCATCAAACCCCCAGCAGTGTCATCATTATGTTCGAGCAGCGGTCGAATTTCTTCAGCATCCTCGATCGAGGAAAGCGTCACGGCAGCTTTATCGGGTGCCATATCCCCCAGCAAATCTGCTGCTTCATCTGGTTCCATCTCGTTTACTATCCGAGAAAGATCATCTGGTTGCAAGCGTCCAGCAACCTCAATCGCATCCTCGTCCCTTAATTCCTCGAGAATATCAGCTGAATCTTCAGATTTTAATCGCGGAAGCAGCTCAGATTGGTTGTCTTTTGAAAGTTCTTCGAATATATCAGCTTGATCTGGTGGACGTAAAGCTTCAACTAAATTTACCGCACGGTCCCAATCTTCTGCGGTTAAGGCTTCACGTACCTCATCCAGGAGAACGTTGATGTTTGTAATGTCAACCACGAGAAATCCTCCAGCACGTTGCTGCCAATTTTTTTAAAACCTAGAATGCTAATATTCAACGATTTTAGGTAATTCTCTTGCCTTTTCAACCGTATAAATTGCTTCTGCAGGTAGGGTAGCAATGCCATTAAAATTTGAAGAATTGACATATGCGGTCACCTGCGCATGTAATTCTTCTGGCTCAAGATCTGCCATTTTCTCGATCGTATCTATACCCACCTCATAGTATAACCTAGCCCGAATACCCTTCACACCAGGTATCCGCGCCAGATCTGATAATTTCACAAATTCTATGATCGATGGGAGGGGTATTCCAGTATGGTCAGCAAGCACAACGCGATCAATATTGGTAGCACCAGCTGCCAGCAATTGATCGACATTTCTGATTCCGTTTTCAGAGAGGATGTGTTCATTCGGGTGTGCCAAGTCGTCACGATAATATTCATATGCAGCGGTCGCGTATGAGCTCTTCTCAAACTGAAATTTGCGGATATTGATGAAACTATCGTCAAATCTCGAATATGTGTTAACTATCTTGTTATTTTTACTATTCATAACCCAAACTGGTTCGGGGTACGACCCCATCTCAACTGATTTCTTCAGATGGCTGGATAACATTACGCTTCAAAATTTCACCTGGAAATAACAAGGTTATCAAGGAATTGCTTTCTCGAATCCCGTCAATCCAGGCAAAGAGCGCATATTAAACTAGGGGATTGGCAAATGAGAGCTAATCATAGCGTGGAGCAGCGAATGAAATTAATCATTACGATACTCCGTGATGAAGTCATCGGACCAATCCAGCAGTCATCGATTCAGGAAGATTTTCGTGCTACGAGGATCTCCTCAACCTGCTTTTAATCGAATGCGCGGAATGACAACGTTGATGATCGGAATTGAAGATGAGAAGGTAGATCAAGCTATCCAGATTGTTGAAGACCAGTGCATCCCCGCAAGTGACTTTAACCAACATTCTGCAACGGTATTTGTCCTGTATGATAATCCCTTCCTACAAGTCAAACCGATCTTAAATTCAATATCATGATAATCCATATTCTAATCAGACTCATGAGGAAGATTTTTTTCGTAGAACTTTTCTACTTGATAAGTGGATATCTCCACATTTTTTCCTCGCCAACAATCTGAAGCTGCCCCCATCTTACGACACAACATCGCCAAAAAAACTTCTACCTCTGGAATTTTATCCCATACCTGAGGTAGAAATGTTGCGCGACGGATACCCTTTTTGACAACAACGCCATCCAATCCTGGACGAATTCGAGTTAATAATTCATCTGGATGCTGATATTTTAATAATTTGGGGGGTGTTAATCTCGAGATTTCGATCGATATCTGGGATAATTCATCCACTTGGACTGGGGGAAATCGATAATCTTCGAGGGCAGCTGCAACAGCATGAACACGCACATCCTCAGCTAAAGATCGCGTCGCTTCTAACGAACCAATGCAACCTCGCAGTTCCTGATTCTTCGTCAAAGTTACAAATGTAGCCCCAGGTTCTATTAATCTGGATGGAATACTGGGTAAATCTAAACTTGGAAGGGTTTCACCACTTACACCAAGGTCAAGAGCTTCCCTGGCTACTTGTAATAGATAAACCTGCTCTTCAAAAGATAGACGATCATCCAATTGTCCAGGTCTTGAGGCCGCTTCCATAAGATTAATTCCGTTGGTGTTATTCTTGCAACAGGTGATATCGCTGGTTAAAATACAGGAGCGGGTTGCCCTTTCCCCCGACTTCGGCAGCAATCACCTCGCCGATGATCAGAGAATTTGTGGCAAAGTCATAAACCTTTGATACATTGCAATCAAAGAATGCCAGCCCATCTTTGAGCATTGGTACCCCGGTGATGAATTTAATCGTTTCGATACCCGAAAAACGATTCTCAGAATCTGAAACCTGACCAGCAAATACTTTAGAGATTTCGACTTGATCGCTGGATAATATCGTTATCCCAAAGGATGCAGAACCGATCACCATATCATGAGTACGGGAGTTCTTCATCAAAGAAATGGTGACCAATGGCGGGTCCAGGGAAACTGAGGTAAATGAGCTTACCGTCATCCCATGATCTATTCCTTGAAAATGCGTCGTAACTACAGTAACACCAGACGACCACTGGCGCATCACCATCCGAAGTTGATCTTGGTCTATTGCCATAAAACCTACCTCTAAGGAATTTAACGTTTTTGGAATAATGAATATTCTATCGGCGGAATTATCTGACATCATAAATTTGCATTTACCCCATCATACATGCCGTATCAAAGGACGTCAAGAGAATTTTTGTGGAAAAATTTTTCAAGAACCGGATTACTTACACAATATTGAAAGCTGGTCATGCGGAAAAAATTTAATAATTCAAGACAATAAGAAAAGACACGATGATTATCCAAAAACTCTTGCTTTTCAGGTGCGTTTAAGGTACCATGGCTTCAGATAAAGCAATGGATTCTTCAGACACAACCACTAATTCAAACACAAGCGCTTCCCGACAAGGCATGTTTTATCAGCTGCAAATTGTGCTGATCGTAGCCTTTATATTAGCTACCTTGTTTACTGCGTGGACTCCTGCTAGCTTATTGCCAGGGAACTTAAGCGAGAGATTTGCACAGGTGCTCGCCTTCCAGGCTACAGAAACTGCAGCTTTCCCAACACCAACAGCACGCCCTCGTCCATTAATCGGTGTAGTTGTGGGGCACTGGGATGATATTACAAATGATCCAGGTGCAGTCTGTTCGGATGGTTTAACTGAGCTGGAAGTCAACCAAGCGATAGCTGCTCGAGTCAAACAAAATCTGGTTGATCAGGGATTTGATGTCGACCTATTACGAGAATTTGATCAAAAACTTCAGGCATATAAATCGTTAGCCCTCATATCAATCCATGCGGATTCATGCCAATTTATTAATGATGAAGCTACTGGGTTTAAGATTGCAGCTGCTCTTTCTAACCAGTATCCAGAGAGAGCCGCTCGTCTGACAGCGTGTATAAAAGATCGCTATGCCAAAGCTACTGGATTAGCTTTGCATCCGAGTACCGTCACAAATGATATGAGCAGCTATCACGCTTTTGATGAAGTCGATGACAACACAAATGCGGTAATCATCGAGGTTGGGTTTCTCAATCTTGACCGTCAGATATTAACAAAAGACCAAGATCAAATCGCCAAAGGCATCTCAGACGGGATTCTTTGCTACATTCGTAATGAAGATATCTCGGCCGCTGACCAACCATGAAATCCACATCCACCGAAGCACAAAAAACAATTCAGGATGCATATCAAGCCTTGAAAAAGGGGGATCGAAAACAAGCACGCCATCTTGCTCAACGCGCTGCAGCATTAGCACCTGATATAGAAGAACCTTGGCTTCTTCTAGCTGCTGTTGCACCCCCAGAAGCTAGCCTGGAATATCTCAACCAGGCTTTAGAGATTAACCCCCAAAGTCAGCGTGCCCGCGAAGGGATGCATTGGGCAATCCAAAGATTACGCGCCAATTCACCCAAACCAATAGAGCGTAATCGAATCGTTATTGAACAACCCTCTGCTGCTTCATTAACTAGAACAAAACCGCTCTTTATCACTTCGCTGCTTCCGTTGCTGCTTGTTTTATTAGCAATTGCCGCTGCTTTCTTTGCCTGGTACGGAACACCAACAATCTCAAGAGCCTTTTCATCAGGTGAACCTGTCCCAGTCTCGCAGGTTGAGGTTGTAAAGATCACTCGCACGCCAACTGCCACACCGACCTTTACACCAACACCTACATTTACACCAACCTCTACCCCGACTGAGACAGCGACTCCCACCAATACTCCCACGGAGACACCAACAGCCACAGCTACCTTTACGCCGCCTCCGACAGATACCCCTCCACCACCTCCTCCAGCTGCGGCTAACTTTCCAGGGCTCCCTGCTGGAGTGGAACAAGGCGAACGCTGGATAGAAATAAACCTGACCAACCAAACTGCCTCTGCATATGAGGGAAAAAATCTGATTCGCACTTTTGTCGTCTCCACAGGGACCTGGATTCATCCCACTGTTACTGGAACATTCCGTATCTATGTAAAATATCAGTACGCAGATATGGCGGGCCCTGGATACTATCTACCGGATGTCCCCTATGTAATGTACTTTTACAAGGGTTATGGGCTTCATGGCACCTATTGGCATAATAACTTTGGCACCCCAATGAGCCACGGCTGTGTGAATTTCACTATTCCTGATTCTGGCTGGGTTTTTAATTTTGCCTCTGTAGGAACCGTTGTATATGTCCACTATTGACCTTTTTTCATCATGTTCAGCACCACCGGGGGAGAACATATCGCGGCGAGATTTCCTTAAGCTTGGCAGCTTGGGAATGGTTGGTTGGTTCCTCAAGCCAATGAAAAGCTTTCAAGACCTGGTGCCTAATCAAATGGGACGAGTCGCCGAAATGAAAACAGCTGTCTATGATCGTCCCTCATTTGAAGGAGATCAGGTCAAAGTTTATTGGAAAGACATGATTCTGCCGATCACAACGGTGACTGTTGGGGATGCTGAACCTAAACACAACCGGGTTTGGTACCAAATCGGAGAGGAAGGATTTGTTCATTCGGGCAGCATCCAACCTGTGCAAACTCACCTTCAGGATCCTGATTCGAATATTCCCATAACCGGCGCCTTGGTTGAGGTAACGGTTCCATATACAGATGTCCATTGGGGTCCGGGAAAGAACAATCAATTTGCATACCGTTTTTATTATGAAACAACTCATTGGGCTTCAGCACTCGTCCATGACAACCAGGGCAAACCCTGGTATCAAATCCAGGAGGATAAATGGGATCTAACTTTTTACGCCCCCGCAAATCATTTAAGAATTATTCCTCAGTCTGAGCTTGGTCCCCTTTCCCCGGATATCCCATTTTCAGAAAAAAGATTAGAGGTGCGATTGCGGGATCAACTAGCGATTGCTTATGAACGAGATAAACCCGTATTCATGGCTCGGGTGGCCAGCGGGGCAGAGTTCAGCAACGGTCGATTTTTAACCCCAGCAGGTCGCCACAAAACGTTCCACAAACGACCATCTCGCCACATGGCTGCTGGTGATTTAGCATCTAACGGATATGATCTTCCCGGAGTACCCTGGATATGTTATATCAATGAGAAAGGGGTTGCTTTTCACGGCACTTACTGGCACAATGATTATGGACGTCCTCGCAGTCATGGATGTATTAATTTAACGCCAACCGCTGCAAAATGGATCTTCCGCTGGACGCTCCCGAGTGTTCCACCTCACGAGAGCAGCGTTTATGAGAACTTCGGAACCGTCGTTGATATTTTTGAATAATGATTGAGGAATAACCTATGGCTCAGAAACCACTATTTGAAGGATTGGTTTTTGATGAATTCGATAAACCGGTCGAGGTAACCTATGTAGGGGATGAACCATTCTATGTGGTTGATGATGACGGTTTTCATCGCCATATCCCATCGGAGCAAGTCGACCGGCAGGTACTTCAATCGATGCGGGATTTAATCGATGGTCATGAAGACTTGCTCAGCGAACAGACTGCAAAGATGTTGGGTCAAGAGGATATTTTTACTCGGGCTATGATCGAGTCACAGTTAAAAAATATCGACAAGCAGTTCGATACCTTGTTCAGCAGTGGTATTCCAGAGGAAGGTCGTGCCTATATGGGCATGATGGGATTTCGAATAACAATTGATTATCACGGAGAAGTGATAAAAATCGACCAGCCTGGAATGATCGCACCTGATGATGAGGAATAGAGAAACAGGAGCAATCCACCCCTATGAAAAAACCAGGTGAATAATGAATATCTTTCACCTGGTTCTTTTTTTATATAAACTCCTTGAAATTAGTCTACTCCCCCCTGAATTTCTGAAATATTAGCGATGGTGGCTTCCTCTGCAGCTAACAATGCTTCCATTGGATCTGAACCTAATTCAACCACAGCTAGCAGAGCATTATTCACAGGGTCCCAATAAGCACCCATCTCAGGGATCACTGGGAATTGTGTTCCATGAGCAAAGGCAGCTGATGCTTGTTTTTGAAGGGGGTTACCTAATTCTAATCCAATAATCGCTGGAATATAGCCAGCCATGGAAGGATCAGAGAATATTTCCTGAGCTTCTGATGAGAGCAGGAACTCCATAAACGACCAACCACAATCCAAATCATGACCGGTGAGATTGGCATTCAGATAAATGCTCTCTGACTGTACATAACCTGACATATCACTAGGCCAGGGATCAATCTTGAAATTTTCTGTACCAATGGCATCTGCGAGACCCGAAGCATTCGAAAGGACATCGATTATGATGCCCACCCTGTTTTCGAGAAACAGGGTGATGTCATTATCATTATTGTTCTCTATGGGTCCTGCTTCCTCAAAGCGCTTTAGCATTTCCACCCACTCAATTCCCTTATCATCATTGAAGGTAGGATTACCTTCCGCGTCCATCAGAGTTCCTCCAATGGCATGAAGGTGACCAGCTGAGTAAAACATCCCATAATCAAAATAAGCTCCGATGACATCACCAACCGTTGCAGCTTGTGCCATTGCAATCAATTCATCAAACGAACCAGGAGCCTCATTGATAATGTTGGCATTGCGGAACATCAACACTCCCTTCACATTCAAAGGGAGCCCAATCAAAGCATCTCGATATTGTATAGCGCTGAGGGCTGCTGGGTTGACCATATCAAGAAATTCTGGATGGGTGAAATCTGATAAATCGTGAATCAGCAAATCATCATAGAAAATTGGACCCCATTCACCAGAGCCAATCAAGATCGATGGACCACCACCTGTGGCAGCGGCATTTTCATATTTGCTTTTTAGATCGTAATTTGGGGTGTATAAAAAATCAAACTCAACATTTGGTCTTATTTCCTGAAAAGCATCAGAAACACCGAGTAAACTTTCGATCTCATTTTCATTAAATGAATGCCATAATGAGATCGTACAAACAAGCCCCGATTCTTGCTCCTCAGTTTGCATGGGTTCTTCAGTTTCATCAGGTTCTTCGACTACAGTGGGTGCTTTGGTGATTTCCAGAGGTACATCCGTTGCTAATTCTGTGGGTGATGCACATCCTGCAGAGACCATCGCAGTTAGAACGAGAGGAACTAAAACGAGAAAAATATTCTTAGAAATGTTGGATTTCCTCCAAGTAGATTGGTCGTTAGTACCAAGGTTTGCAGCTTATTTCCAGACAGCTCAAAATAGTACCGGGGAATAAACAATATGGCTAAGACCAATAAGAGTGGTTGCCGTATTGTAATCCAATTTAATATGAAGGGTTCAAACAAAAATGAACGTTGGCTAATTTTTCCCGGTAGAAATATGGTATACAATTGGCATTAATGAGAAGTTGGATCAAATTTCCATTTGCCGGGAAATTCTAATTTTATTATCTTACTGATTTCCTGAATCAAGCATTATTACACTATGGTTCTCTGTAAGGAATCTTACGATCAGTAAATTTTGTCCGCTGAATACAACCATTCCTTTCTCCATGAATGAATATTAACTAATTGCTTACAAAACACTTCAATGACGATTCTACATGGGATATTTGCAGCCTCAATTACACCATTAAATGGTGATTTTTTCCCTGATCTGGAAGCCATACCTGGTTATTTAGATTTCTTAGCTCAAAGGGGCTGTCATGGTGCATTGCTCTTAGGCACTACCGGTGAAGGACCCTCATTTAGTTTCGAACAGCGGATCGCAATTTTCCAAGCGGCGATAAAAGTTCGTGAGGAATGGCCTGATTTTAGATTATTAGCGGGAACTGGTACTCCAAGTTTGGATGAGACCGTGAAATTAACCCGACTTGCATTCGATCTTGGTATGGATGGAACAGTTGTATTACCCCCATATTACTTCCGCAACTCTGGAGATCCTGGTCTTCTCTCTTGGTTTCTCAATGTAATTGAACGGTCTGTACCTGATGATGGGAAATTCCTTGCATATCACATTCCAGCAGTAACAGGGGTTCCCTTATCCATAGACTTGCTATCTCAGCTGTATGATGCAGCTCCGAACAAATTTTCAGGTTTAAAAGATTCATCAGGTGACTCACTTTATGCGAAACAATTGGGTGAACGATTCGGGAGTGATCTGTGCGTATTTACCGGAAATGATCGCCTGTTCTCAACTGCGTTAAATTTTCGTGCCTCCGGCTGCATAACTGCATTGGCGAATTTGATCTCTCCTGAATTACGCTCTGTTTGGGATGCGTTCGAATCAAATAAATCTACGGTATTGGTCCAAAGTCAGATCGATCACATTCGGGAAATATGTGAATCATTTCCACCTTTTCCCCCATTAATAAAGTATCTGCTGAACCATTTCTTTGATTTTCCTCGTTGGCCAGTTTGCCCACCTTTAGAAAATCTGCCACAGGATTTCGAGGATCAGGTATCCACAATGATAAATTTAGCGTAAAATTGCCTGAGTAATCAACCCAAAATACTTATTACACCATAATGAATTCTCCTCAATCAGAACAAACTCCTCAGGAAAGCGAACAGAAGATATCTGCTCAACAATTATTCTTGATCGGCTTGTTGGGAGTCGTTTTCATCATTGTTTTGGTCATCTCGATTTTAATACTCACCAGACCACAATCTACTGTCCAAGGAACCCCAATCGATCAACAAGAAATTGTATTCTCATCAGAAACGATCCCTTCTTTGACCGCCACCCTCACCATTACACCAAGCCCTATTTTTACCTTCACGCCCAAACCAACCCGCACACCCACAATTGCGCCCACCTCCACTGCGTCACCTTCGCCAACTTTGCTGCCTTCTCTGACACTGGCCTTTCCTAGCGAACACAATGACCAATATTACCTGGTCTTATGGACACCTGAGCTGGCAACCTCATTAATCGATCTCCTCGAAGTTTACCCGGAGACTCTTTCGAGCTTTGCGCGTGGGGCGGATAACCAAGGGTACTTCGATGCCTTTCAATATGCACTCTTTGCTCAACAGGAAGCCTTGCTCCAATTTCCAACCGCACCACAAGCAGACGACTGGTTGTGGCAGCTTGCCTATAATCTAGCTCGAACTAGCGATCCAAGCGCGGGTGATGTTTACGCCAGTATCATCACCCAGGAATTAAACCGCGGCAATACAACTTTAGATGATTTGTACACTTGGGGGTGGAAACAATCTCCACAAATTTTGATCGAGAGCTTTCCCTTGGATTCAGAGGACGTAAACCTCGGCAGCAGCGTAATTAAAGTAACCGCGGGTGATAATGGAAGCAGCTACTTCTGGTTAATTGAAGAAGTAAATGGTTATTCTTCATATTCTTTGACAAGTGATTTTGATTTTATTAAACCCAACCAGATTGAAAATTTTATGGTTGATTTTTTAGGCACAAATAACAAAGTTGTAGGTATTTTCCAATCAGAAGTGTATGACTCACTGCACTACATCATTCCGAGAGTTTTCAGTTTGCTTCAACAACCTCCAGAGGAGCTAACCTTTGCACTTTTCTCTCCACCTGCGATTGGACCTGATTTCACCAATACTTGGCAACCGATTGAAACAAAAAACGCAATTGGAGATCTAAAATTTTCAGATGTGGTATTTCCAGCATGTCCTGTAACTGTCGAACACCCCTACAAATGGAACGGGTTGGAATTCACCTTTATTGAAGATACTTACCAAATTAATCCAGACTCCGAATTATTGAGTTATTGCGAAATGGTGGTTAACCACTCAGCGAATGTTTGGGGTTTGGAACCGACGATTCAGCTGATGGAAACCCTGCTTCCCGTATGGCCACCAGAAATCACCACCACTGGAAAAGATTATCCAGACGATGCTTTGGATGAATGGCGATATCGGTTGAGTATTTATCATGCTTTGCTTGCCAACCAGGATCAAGCGGTTGATTATGCTCAATTGATCCTGGATGATCCTGCCTCACCGGATAGCAGATGGATTGCACCAGCTGCAGAATTCCTGGCAATATATCAAATCCAAAGAGATATCTACCGGGCGTGCCTTCAAGCACAATATTGCGATCCTCGTCTCGCATTTCAAAGCCTGATGGCAACTATTACCACACAAGAATACCCTGATTTGATCAATACACTTGAACAAGCGGGTGTAACTGTGCGGTCGAATGGATTTTTTGATTTCGAAAATGACGGTGAATCAGAGCAATGGGTAGTTGTTCGCCACCATACTGGTTCACCACTTGAGTTTTGGATCATCTCCCCCAATGAATCTCACCTTCAAACAGTCTTTGTTTCCACGCTTGAGACCGATAATCCTAGATTGTCATATCTTGAACCGATATCCGAACCACCCATTGTGCAGATCGATCCCGACATAACATTCCACTACATTAAGCTGGATCCTGAAGAGGAACCAGTCATCGTATTGGTTGAACCGGAGGTCATATTCTCCTCTGATCGGACAGAGATGGATTTGGATAACCTTGAAGAGATTTTACTGACGGGTGGAGATCCAGCATTTGTCCAGGAAGAATTGATTGTACTGAGTAAATCACCACATTTCACCTGCTCGTACTTACTTTGTCCTCGTTTTCTATATCTGCTTGGTTTAGCTAGTGAACTTGCAAATGATGAGCTATCTGCAGTGGCTGCATATTTAGACCTGTGGCGCCAATATCCTGCTCATCCTTATACAATCATGGCGCGCTTTAAGTTGGGATCAACATATAATCCAACGCCGACTGTTTTACCAACAATTTCTAATACCCCAACCCATACTCCTGACGGGTTGGCAACCCCCACGCCTGGCAATACGGAAACTCCAGAGGCTTATCCTCCTCCTGGCTATCCAGAACCTGGTATTACACCAACCAGCACCACTCCAGGTTTTCCATATCCAACTCCCTAATTGCTTTCTATAATCTTCCGAATAATTACTTTCATGCGGAGGGAGCTGACCAATGACAACACCTCCAACTAAGTGGAGATTATTACGCACCCCACCTGCGCAGGGT
>DATKXE010000024.1:0-16911 GCA_035529195.1 Anaerolineales bacterium | reverse complement strand
TTGTGGGTGGTCACCAGGCTGTGCGTGCTGAGATCGCGGAAGACAAAGCCCTGGCAGCCCTGGTCAAAGGAAAAGGTTTTCATCTGGTGCTCGGCGACGGCCGAGCACTGGCTCAAACCCGCATGTACACCTCACTCTCAGAGATCTGGGAAGGTTGGACCAAAAATATCTACCTGGGACTGCAGGATCGCCTCTGGCTGCTGGCAGCAGGAGCATTGGCGGGGCTGGTTGGTGCACTCGCACTTCCCCTCTGGACCGTGCTCAGCTTGATCTGGGCTGCCTCTGGTGGTAGCTGGATGGCTTACTTGGCTGCCGCCGAATCCCTGTGTGTCTGGGGTTACCTGCTTTATCAGCGGGTCAGTGCCTGCCGAGCCATGCTGATCAACCCCTGGTATGCCCTGACCTTGCCCCTCGGCGCCTTGATCTTTACCCTGATGATGCTCACTTCAGCTTACAGGGTGCTCTCCGGGAAAGGGGTCACCTGGCGAGGTCGCTCCTATTCATAATTATCGCTGGTGAGCACGGGAAAATTTTGGTATTCATATGTGACTTCTATCACTTACGATTGAGAAGATATTTGGTAACATTAGTACAAGATTAATTCTGCAAAAGGTGAAGCAGATGAAATTTGCACTCATCATTGGAATTTCTGCATTGATCATCGTGGCTGGTGTTGGGATGTATGTCACGGATTTCACTGCCTACCTGGGCAGCAACCCCGCGACCTGCAATAATTGCCATGTCATGGACGCTGTTTATGAAAGCTGGTTTCACGGTGCTCACCAGTCATGGGCAAATTGCAGCGATTGCCATACCCCCCACGCGCTGATCCCCAAATACATCACCAAAGGCATATCCGGTTACCATCATGTAACTGCCTTTGCATTTGGAAATATCCCTGACGCAATCCGCGCTAAACATAATTCACTGGAAGTCGTCCAGGAAAATTGTGTCCGCTGCCACATCGACACAGTTGACTCCACTTTTGAAGTCGATCTTCATTCAGACCGCTATTGTTTTGAGTGCCACCGGCATGTATCGCATGGTGAACGGGGAGTCTCTCTCCTGCCATATCAAGATCAGTAAGGAGCAAGGCAGATGAAATCATCAACTACGATCTATATTCTCATAGGAATTATTGTCATTCTGACAATTGGCATTGTCGCCATACTGCTGTATATCAACAGCCAACCCGATCCAACTCGTGGTATCTTGCCCCTGGTTGAGATCGATCCGATGGAACCAGATTCAGAGAAATGGGGTGTTAATTTCCCAAACCAGTATTCAACCCTGCTGAAAACAGAGACCAACGACGAGCGCACAGCCTATGGTGGCTCAAACCCCTACTCGAAATTGGAGACCGATCCGCGCTTGCCCACTTTGTTTGCTGGTTATGGTTTTAGCAAGGAATACAACGAAGATCGCGGCCATTTGAACAGCTTGAACGATGTTGAGGGTACCGCGCGGGTCAGCGAGAAAACCCCTGGAACCTGTTATTCCTGCAAATCATCGGATAATCCACGCCTTTGGGACCAGATGGGAATGGCTGAATACGACATGACTCCCTTTATGGAATTAGGCGAGGAAATCGATCATGCCATCGGCTGTGCAAATTGCCATGATGCCGAAACCATGCAGTTGATCGTGACCAACCCCGCTCTGGATGAAGCCCTGCAAGCTCAGGGTCAGGATTGGCGTGCATTCACCCGCCAGGAAATGCGCACCGTCGTTTGTGCCAACTGTCATGTCGAATATTACTTTAAAGGGGATGGTAATTACCTCACTTTCCCCTGGGAAGATGGCACCAAGATCGAAGATATCGCTAACTACTACGCAGAACTGCAGTTCAAAGATTGGGAGCACCCACAATCCGGCGCCCCGATGATCAAGATGCAGCACCCGGAATACGAGCTCTTCACTCAGAACTCTACCCACTATAACGCCGGGGTGGCCTGCGCGGACTGCCATATGCCATATACACGCGATGGCGCAGCTAAATTCTCCACCCATGACGTCAAGAGTCCCTTACTCAATGCCGAAACCGCCTGTGGTCAATGCCACACTGATGTGACCTATGTCACCAACCGGGTCTCCACAATCCAAAACCAGGTCAATGAAACCATGATCGCAACCGAGGATGCCATCCTGGCCGCGATCAGCGCCATCGAGGCTGCCGCAGCAGAATCCGGTGTGGACAGCCTGCAGCTAGAAGAGGCACGCCAGCTGCACCGGGAATCTCAATTGCGCTGGGATTTTATCGCTGCTGAAAACAGTATGGGCTTCCATAATCCAGAGGAAGCACTGCGCATCCTTGCTGCTGCTACCAACCTAGCTCGCCAGGCAGAATTAAGGGCTGTCCAGGCAGCTGGAACTCCGGATATCATTCAGAGTGAAACCAATTGAGTCGCTGATCAAGACTTGAAAAACGGGGTCGTCTCAAAACCATAGAAATGTCATCCTGAGTCAGCCACGCTTCTTTAGATTCTTCAAGTTGTTCAGCTGGCAATTTCTTGATCAATCGTGCCAGCCTGTTGGTGACCTGGTAAAAAGACAATTCTCCCACAATCCCCAGCAGCATGCGCAGATTCGCACTGAGGTTATGGATCACTGCTTTTGTAGGGTCGATAAACTTGGGGAAATCACGTTTATAGCTTAAAATAGGAACGTATTATCCAACCAGCCCTTTTGTGGGCTGCTGCCATCTGGCTCCAGGCAAAAATCTCTAACCATCTGAATTGCGGGTTCTCCATAGATGCTGGAAAAAATCGATCTCAACAAGAAAATATCAAAAAAAGAGTATAAGCAGGTCTTTCCACGTTTACGGATGAAATTGTATGCCCTGCAGAAGGCCTCCTGGGATGCTGAAATTCCAGTCATCATCCTGTTCGAAGGCTGGGATGCAGCCGGCAAAGGAACCTCGATTCAGAATCTAACCTCAAAATTAGACCCGCGCGGTTTCAAGCTGTATCCCATCCGGGCGGCGCGAACATATGAAAGCAAGCGTCCCTGGCTGTGGCGATTCTGGGTCAAGATTCCGGGTAAGGGAGAGTGGGCGATTTTTGACCGCTCCTGGTACGGGCGAACGCTCGTTGAACGAGTAGAAGGTTTGATTTCTGAGAGCAGCTGGCGGCGGGCATACCGGGATATTGTTAACTTCGAACGCACCCTGGCTGACGAAGGCTACTTGATCATCAAATTCTTCCTGCACATCAGTAGGGAAGAACAGAAACGCCGTTTCGACAAATTGATCGCCGATCCGTTGACCGCCTGGCAGGTGCTTTCTGAGGATTGGGAACACCACAAGCAATACGATGATTGGCGGCTCGCTTACGAAGAGACATTTGAACGTACAGAAACGGAGTCGGGACCCTGGACGATCGTTGAAGCCACGAACCGCCGTTATACCACGGTGAAGATTTTTGAAACCCTCGTTGAATCATTATCAAGACAATTAGCCGCCATGGATGCATTACCTGATCCTGCTCACTGGGAAGGCACCATCGATGAATTCTCGGAAAATATGCAGGCAGAAGGGGAAGACGAGCAGGAAGACGATTTTGAGAATGGAGATTCTGGATCCGAGTTAAATATCCCTGATTACCAAACACCAGCGAGCGAAGGCTAGGATTACCCTTTCCACCCATGGACCCGCTGAAAGACAGATAAATGCTAGACACAATTGACCTCTCATTATCTCTCGATAATAACACCTACCATGAATTGCTGATCAAATACCAGGTCGCCTTGCACGATCTTGGATACCAGGTTTATGTCCAGGAACGACCGGTTGTGATGGTATTTGAAGGCTGGGATGCAGGAGGCAAAGGCGGTGCCATCAAACGGGTTACTGAAAAATTAGATCCACGTGGATATGTCGTCTACTCTATTGCTGCACCGCAGGGCGAGGATGCCGTACGTCACTATCTGTACCGTTTCTGGCGCAGGCTTCCCGAAAGCGGTCAAATCGCTATTTTCGACCGCAGCTGGTACGGTCGGGTCATGGTGGAGCGCATTGAAGGGTTCTGCGCTGAGTCCGAATGGAAACGAGCCTTCCGGGAGATCAATCAATTCGAGCGCCAGCTGGTGGATTTCGGCACAATTCTCTTCAAGTTTTGGGTTCACATCAGCAAGAACGAGCAGCTGGCGCGCTTCGAATCGCGGGCCAACGATCCGCTCCGTAGATGGAAACTGACTGACGAGGATTGGCGCAACCGGGAGAAATGGGAGGTCTACAAGCAGGCAGTCGATGAGATGTTGTTGAAGACCAGCACCGTGACTGCGCCCTGGACGATCGTTGAAGGGGATGACAAGTATTATGCCCGCGTAAAAGTCCTTCAAACCTTGGTGGACAAATTAAGCACAGAATTGGATTACGATCCGTTTTCAAAAGGCACCTTCCAAGCCTCTGAAAAATTAAAAAACAAGCAGAAACACCACAAGAAATAATATTAGGAATGGAGGCGAATATGCCATCCAAAAAAGCAGCAGTAAAAGAAGAAAAAGAAGTCGTTGAAGAAGAAGTAGAAGAAAAAAAGATTGACCTCAATGATCCAGAATTGTTTCTCAATCGTGAATTAAGTATGCTGGATTTCCAGAGGCGGGTTTTGGAAGAAGGCCTCGACGAAAACAACCCGCCTCTTGAGCGTGTAAAATTCCTGGCTTTTGTTGGCAACAATCTGGATGAATTTTTCATGGTCCGCGTTGCAGGGATTAAGAAGCAGATCGCAGCCGGGGTTGTCGATGTACCTCCCGATGGTATGACACCTGCCGAACAGCTGGCTGCAATCCGCAAGATCACTCTACGCATCATGACCGAAGCCCAGCTGAGTTTTCAAAATGATTTAGTACCCTTACTTGATAAAAGCGGCATTCACATTCATAATTATGAAGATCTAACCCAAAAACAAAAGGAAACCGCGGACAGCTATTTTTCCGAGGTTATTTTCCCTGTGCTAACCCCCATGGCTTTTGATCCCGGGCACCCTTTTCCACATATTTCAAACCTGAGTTTGAATTTAGCAGTAATGATACGCGATTCTCGCGATCACTTTGCCAGGATCAAGGTCCCTGGTACCTTGCCCCGTTTAGTGCCTATCAAACGCTCCTCAGGCAGCGTGCGCCGGGATGGAACCGCACCCCACCATCATTATTTTGTCTGGCTGGAGCAGTTGATCGCTGCCAATTTGCACTCTCTTTTCCCGGGGATGGAAGTGATCGAAGCGCACCCCTTCCGGGTTACACGCGACGCCGATATTTTGATCCAGGAAATGGAAGCTTCGGATTTGCTGCAGAGCATTGAACAGGGAGTCCGCCAGCGTCGCTTTGGCTCCGTGGTGCGGGTCACAATTAATAAGGCCATGCCTGCTCATATCCGTGATATCTTGATCGAGAACCTGCAGATGGATTCCAAGGATATGTACACTCTGGAGGGACCCTTGGGCATGAGCACTTTGATGAATCTCTACCAGGTGGAGCGATTTGATCTCAAGGATCATTCTTTTGTTCCCTCGATCCCTGCCCCCCTGCGTGGTGAAACCTATGATGGAAATATATTTGCTGCCATCCGCCAGAAAGATATCTTGGTGCACCATCCGTATGACTCCTTCATCCCTGTTGTTGATTTCCTCCGATCAGCAGCGAAGGATCCCAATGTATATGCTATAAAACAAACCTTGTACCGCACGGGTCGCGACTCCCCTGTGATTAAAGCATTGCTTGATGCCCGGGAGGCCGGCAAGCAGGTAACCGTCCTGGTGGAGCTTAAAGCCCGCTTCGATGAAGAAAGCAATATCGGCTGGGCGCGCACCATGGAGCGCCAGGGTGTCCATGTGATTTACGGATTGCTTGGATTAAAAACCCACTCAAAGATCGCCCTCGTGGTGCGCAAAGAAGGTGAAAACATCCGGCGCTATGTTCATCTGGCAACCGGAAATTACAATGCGGTTACGGCCCAATCATACGAAGATATCGGCATGTTCACTTGCGATCAAGAGATCGGTGCGGATGCGACAGATTTATTCAACTATTTGACCGGCTATTCAACCAAGCAGGACTACCGCAAATTGTTGGTGGCACCGGTGAACCTGCGCGAACGGATGACAGCCTTGATCGACCGCGAAATCGAGCACCAGCAGAACGGGGAACCCGGACACCTGATCTTTAAGATGAATTCTCTGGTCGATAAAAAGATGATCAAGAAGCTCTATGAAGCCTCGATGGCTGGGGTCAAGATTGATTTGATCGTGCGTGGTATGTGTAGTTTACGCCCCGGAATTGAAGGCATCAGTGAAAACATCCGCGTGCTCAGTGTGGTGGGGCGTTTTCTAGAACACAGCCGCATATATTATTTCCGCAATGGGGGCAAGGAAGAAATATTGCTCGGCAGCGCAGACTTAATGCCTCGCAATATCAACAACCGGGTAGAAGTCCTCTTCCCAGTGGAAGACGAAAATATCATTCGCTACTTGAAAGATGACGTTTTGGCTGAATATCAGAATGATAATGTCAAGGCCAGATTGATGAAATCGGATGGCACTTATGAGAAAATTGCCAGCCATGATGGCGATACACCCCTCAATATCCAGGTTAAATTATTCGATATACGGAAGACAAACGAGCAAGGGAAATAAATCATGGGCACATTAATCGCCGCGGCAGACAAAACCCGTATCGAAGCACTGGCAGAACAAGCATCCACAGCCGCCATGCGCCGGCGTGCTAAATTGCTGCTGCTCTACGACCAGGGCTTACCTACCCACAAAGTCGCTGAACAGGTTGATTTATCTGCCAGCCGTACTCGCTACTGGCGGCGGCGCTACCTCTTCGAGGGGTTGCACATCTTCACTGGAAGCATCCTGGAAACAGGACAATCTATCCCTGAGACATCGAACGAAGGCAGTCCTGCCGTGCAGCTTTTGCCCGAGACGGTCCAGGTGGACCAGGGTTCAGAACCCATCCAGTTTTCGGAGGCAGAACTTGAGCCTGACCCCACGCCCGTCTCGATCGCGGAGCTGCGTCAACGTTATCCTGCCAATTTACGACAGGCTGAACACAGGCGAGATTTGGCTTTGGAGCTTTTCGATACCAGCCAATCCATCCACCACATGCCAGGTGAAATGCGCCGCTTGCTGGAAGTCGCTGCACTGCTCCAGTATCTGACCGAGAACCAGGAGGATGAAAATTCAAATAAATCCGGTTATCTCTTTATCTTATCCCATCCCCTGACCGATTTGAATGACGCTGAAAACAAGCTCGTCGAAACCATCCTGGCCGCTCTGCATGGCAGAGCAGCTTATCCTCCATCACCCACCGATCGCGACCAGATTTTATCCCCTTCAGAACATGAAGCCCTCACTCTGGCTGCAATGCTCCGCATTGCTGACGGTCTCGACGCCTCCCAGACCCAGGCAACTTTGATCAACTCGATCGAAATCCAACCCAAGAAATTAATAATCCTGGTCAGCGGTCCCCAGGCGAAGACCGATGCCCGTAGAGCAAGAAAATCAGGTAAATTATGGACCCGCTTATATGGTCAACAAATTCGCGTTCAGGCCATTTACCTGCTGGATCAGGATCAAGATAAACGCATGGAAGCGCTGATTAATAAGGAAAAACCGGGTATCGAGCCGGAAGACGATTTATCTGAAGCAGGGCGGAAAGTAATGGGTTACCACTTCGCCCAGATGATTCTCCACGAGGCAGGCACTCGTTTGGGAAGCGATATTGAAGAACTGCACGATATGCGCGTTGCCACTCGGCGCATGCGCGCCGCATTCGAGGTGTTCGGTGATGCATTTGATCTTAAGGCTGTCAAAGTACATCTCAAAGGTCTGCGCGCCACAGGTCGTGCATTGGGTCGTGTGCGCGACCTGGATGTGTTCATGGAAAAAGCCCGGCAGTACCTGGAAACTATTCCCCAGGAACAGCGCCGCGGCTTGGAGCCGCTGCTTACGCTTTGGGAGGCTGAACGCCTGGCAGACCGTACCCAGATGCTCCAATATCTCAACAGCGAGGATTATGCCAATTTCAAAAGAAAATTCCTCGATTTCGTAACCACCCCCGGCGCAGGTGCTAAGCCGACCTCTGAGAAAGATGCCCACCAGGTGCAGCATATCGCTCCGGTCTTGATATATTCTCGTCTCGGTGCTGTCCGTGCATATGGCGCCATCCTTGAATCAGCCTCTATCGAACAGTTGCATGCTCTGCGGATCGAGTTCAAGAAATTACGCTATACACTCGAATACTTCAGCGAGGTGCTGGGCAATGAGACCAAAGGTTTGATCACCAATATCAAAAATCTCCAGGATCATCTCGGCGACCTCAACGATGCGGATGTAGCCTGTTCAATTCTGAGGCAGTTTCTAGATGAGTGGGAATCGCGGCAGGTTCATCTGCCGATCAGCGAGAGAGAGAATCCCGAACCTGTCGTAGCATACTTGGCCAACAAACACGCTGAACGCTACTTTTTGACCACCACCTTCCAGGACGTTTGGCAGGGATTCGACCAACCAGAGATGAGGTCAAATATTGCCTCTGCTGTTTCTGTGTTGTAAAGGTACCTGGATCAGTTTTCCAGGATCCAGTCCAAATCCCGCCCTTCAACGATCATCTTGTTAAAAGCCTCTGGCAAACCTTTCTTCCGGTTGGCAGACACAGCTTTCCCAATATCATAATTTAACCGGTAGTGGCTGACCCGCAGCTTCGCTTGGCTGACCTGCAGGATGGCATAAGCTGCTCTTGGATTCCCATCCCCCGGTCTGCCGACACTGCCAGTATTAACAAAAAGCGTGCTGCCTGCTCGTCGGGTGAATGCCTGGTGAGAATGCCCGCAGATTATCGCCGCGAATTCAGCTTCATATTTATTCTCAGCTATCTGCTTCAATTCGAGTAAACGCGCAATGGGTGTATCTTGACCCAGTAGATCTTCGTTCGACGCTGGGCTGCCGTGAACCAACAAAAAATTCTGTTTTCCAATCTCTAAACTCCGTTCTTCAGGGAGAACAGCCAGGTATGCTCGACTCTCTGGCGAGAGATTCTGATAAGCCCACTTGAACGCCAGCCATTTAAGTGGCTGTTTATCCCGTCGCCATTTTTTGTCTTTCTGGGGAAATTTAAGCACCTTTAGATCATAGTTGCCGATGATATTGGAGAATTTTCGCTTCCGCATGCGCTTGACCACCTGCTCGGGAAAGGCATTGTAGCCGACGAAATCGCCGATATTCCAATAAGCAGTCACGCCGAGGCTGCTGGCATGGGACAAGACTGCTTCCAATGCCGGCAGGTTGGCATGAACATCCCCGAGCAGGGCAATTTTAATATCTTGGGCTGGCATAAAGGACTCAGGAAGAGGGCTTGGGGGCTGATTCCAGCAGGACTCGATCGGCCCCACGATCGATCTCCCATGGATAGATGATGTAGGCGTCAGTGACAGCAGCATAATAATTGGGTCGCGCATTATTAAATAAGCTGCGATTGGGGTTGAAATGCAGCACGCATGTGTAAGGATATCCTCCTGCAGCCACGACCCGGTTCTTGACGGAGGTAATGGTGCGGCCCGATCCCCAGACATCATCAACCACCAGGGTTCTCCGGTCTCGCAGCAGCTGGTCTTCAGGAAACTGGATAAAACGAGGCCAGACATAAAGGCCAGCTTTCTCCACTTGGGCGGGGAAATCCACAGCCGCGGTTAAAATGTGAGTGATGTTCATCGCCTCAGCTAACATACCACCAGGAACAATGCCTCCCCGGGTGATGATCATCATGGCTTCAAAGTCACCCTCAAACTGGGGCAGCAAGTGGTCGATCAGGCCATCAACATCTTTCCAGGTTAATAACTCACGCCGCATTTGATCCATCGTGAACTCCTAAGTAGGGAATTGGTTCTCACCAAACCAAAGAATTTTATCACCGGTATTTATTATTTGTTCCTATTATGATCACAAGATATTATAGCAAGTTTGGCGGATTAACTTCAACCCGCCATTCCCTCAGCTGCCTTCCTCGCAGAAGCGAACGCGGGTCTGGACCGCGTAAAATAATCTGCCAGCGATACTTGCCTTCCAAACGAGCGAAGAATGGTGGCACAGGACCGATCATATGGGTTGCTGATCTTCCCTCTGCCACCAACCACTCGTGGATTTTGTGGGCTAATTCGAGGGCGGTTTTCTCAGCCATATCGGCGTTTGAATGTCTGAATTCTAGTCGTACCAGCTGGTTGAATGGGGGATATCCAATTTTCCGGCGGTTTTCTAACTCCTGCTGGTAGAAGGACAGGAAATCATGCCCGGCTGCAGTCTTGATCACATAATGGTCCGGCTGGTAAGTCTGTAGAATCACCTGCCCACCAAGCGGACTGCGCCCAGCGCGCCCAGCTACCTGGGTTAATACCTGAAAAGTCCGTTCAGCAGCATGGAAATCTGGCAGATTTAGACCTACATCTGCTAAGACTACACCAACCAGGGTTACAAGAGGTAAATCCAATCCCTTGGCCAGCATCTGAGTTCCTATCAACACATCAGCCCGCTGGGCTTGAAAATGGCTCAGGATGATCTCATGTGCACCTTTCTTACGGGTGGTCTCGTAATCCCAGCGCAGGGTGCGCACCTCGGGGAACAGGGCTTGAAGATCAGCTTCTACGCGCTCGGTACCGGTGCCGTACTGGCGGATATGGGTGCTGCCGCAGTTCGGGCAGGTGGATGGCATTTTTCGCCGGTATCCGCAGTGGTGGCAGGTCAACGCTGCCTCTGGTACCGTGTGCTTTGCAGCCCCAGATTCTTCGATCCCTGATGAAGGATCGAGATTACTGGCTGAACGTAATGGACGGTGATAGGTTAATGGGGTGTCGCAGCGTGGGCAGTGCAGGCTGTGACCGCAATCGCGGCAGAAGATGTATGTAGCTGTTCCCCGCCGGTTCAAGAACAGGATCGCTTGCTGATGATTCTCCAATACCTGTTGAATTGATTCACGCAGAGGGCGGCTGAAGATCGAACGATTACCAGATTTCAATTCTTGACGCATATCCACCACTTTTACTGGTGGCAGGGCTATCATATCAGCTTGGTGTTCAAGGTGGGTAAATCGGGAGGCATTCGCATCAATGGCATGCAGATCCAGCTGCTGCTCAACTGCTTGGCGGTGAGCCAGAATACGATTCGGAAGTTGTAGGTAGCGCCAATCGCCGCGGGTGGCTCGATAATGACTGCTCAGATCTGGTGTGGCTGAGCCCAGAATGCAGATCGCCCCGGTCAGCCTGGCGTAGGCTACAGATGCTTGCCGGGCGTGATAATAAGGAGGCATTTCCCCCTGGTAATAAGTGTCATCATGACTCTCATCAACCACGATCAGACCCAAATTAGGTAATGGGGTAAACAATGCGGAACGCGGGCCGACGACCACCGCTAAGTCTCCCTGGCGTGCCCGGCGCCAGGTATCATACCGTTCCCCGGTGGAGAGTCTCGAGTGAACCAAACCAACCTGGCCGGGAAAACGGGCCAGAAAACGCCGCACGGTTTGGGGTGTGAGTGCGATCTCCGGGACCAGGATGATCGCCTGCTGTCCTCGCTGGAGTACTTCATTCACCGCCCGCAGGTAGATTTCTGTCTTGCCCGATCCGGTCACCCCATGCAGCAGGATTGGTTTCACTGGCTGACCTTCTCCAGTCTGCTTGAGGTATGTAATGATCTCGCCCCAGGCTTTATTCTGATCCTTGGTTAAAATCGGCGCTTCTTTGGTGACAAATGCTATCCCCTCCAGGGGATCACGCCAGACCTCACTCTCCCCAAGCACAACCAGGTCACGTTCCGCTAAATAGCGTAAATCCTGCAAATTTCCACCGGAGGCTGCGTATGCCCAGCTCACATCCACAGGTCCAGGTTCTTCCAGCAGGTATCGCAGCATCGCCTGCCGTCTTTCACAAGCCTGGGTACCCGCGCGCCCCAGATCATTCATGCTGCTGGCGGCTTTTTCGGGTGTACAGGCCAGGCGTACTGTGCGGACGGATTTTGGTTGAACTTTGGGCGCGGGAAGGACCGGTTGGGAAGTAATTCTCCCCTGCAGGATCAATGCCCGTACTGTCGAACGCCATTTCACGCGGGGTATCGCCCGGTCGATCTGCCGTCCTAATAGCGGTCCCCTGCTGGTCAACAAATCCAACACACGCTGCTGCAGGTCTGTTGTGGATCGTGGTTTTGATCCCTGCGCACCTTCGGCGAGGGAGTATTGAGTGTCCCCCATTTGAGACAGCCCCACCGGCAGCATCAGGTTGACACAGGCGGATAGTGGAGCCAGGGTGCTGTCTGACAGGTATTCAGCCAGTGCCAGCTGGGCAGCGGTAAGCACCACTGAACCATCGATCAATGCGCTAACAGCCCGAGTTTCCGCTACAGATGGTTGGTCTACCTGTTTTAATACCACCCCCTGCACACGATTTCTTCCAAAAGGGACTTCTACCAGATGACCCGAACCCACCTGGCCCTCGAGTTCTGGAGGCAGGTGGTAATGAAAAACACCCTCCACTTGAGGAACATTGACCACGATTTCTAAATAAGTGGGCATTTTGGATCTAAAGAATTGCCGGTGGCGTTAGTTTCAATTTAATAGTATCTGCTTGTAATCATTGAGTAGGAGGTTTTTCATCCATCCGGGTAAGTTTCAGGCGCTCAATCCGCATCCCATCCATCGCTTCCACCTCAATAATGACTTGATCAAATTCAATTTTGTCGTTTATTTTTGGAATCCGTCCCATCCTACCCAAGGTATATCCTGCGATGGTATCGTACGCGGGATTGACCAGATTCAGATCTAGGGCATCGTTGACATCCTCCATCAGGCAAAGACCATCAATCAAAAACGAGCCATCTGGAAGTTTTTCGATCTCTGGAGTCACCCGGTCGAAAGGATCACTCACTTCACCAACTATCTCCTCCAGTAAATCCTCCAATGTCACCAGCCCTCCTGTGCCTCCGAATTCATCCAGGATGATGGCGATATGCTGGCGATTGTCCCGAAACTCGCGCAGCAGCGCGCTTACCGGGAGCGTCTCTGGAACATACAGCGGTTCACGGACCAATGAACGCGCCGTGGAATTTTGCCAACCAGGTTCCTGCATCGTCCGCAGCAAATCCTTCACATGAATGATCCCGAGAATGTTATCCAAATCGTCGTCGTAGACTGGAATCTTGGTATAGGTTGATTCGGTGATCAAGGGCAGGATCTCGGCTAAGGGCAGGTCCGCCTCCACCCCAATGATCTCAGTGCGTGGGATCATCACCTGGCGTACTAATAGATCTCCAAAATTGAAGATCGCATGCAGCAGATCGCTCTCCTGTTGAGCAACCACTCCTCCCTCAGTGCTGGCAGTCACCAGCATCTTGAGTTCCTCAACCGAATGGACCAGCTCATGTCCAGAAGCTGGCTCCACACCAACCAGACGCAGGAGTGCATTGCCGGTCCCGTTAAGCGCCCAGATAAAGGGCTTGAACAGGCGCTCACTCCACAAAGTTGGTCTGGCGACAGCCAGGGAAGTGCCTTCCGGATCCTGTAAGGCGATTGATTTCGGCGCTAATTCTCCCACCACGACATGCAGGAAGGTGATGATCGCAAAAGCCAGGCCAGCCGATATACTATGGGATAGCCCGGGACGAAATTCAATTGGGAACAAATTTAATACCGGCTCAATCAGGTGTGAAAGGGCTGGTTCCCCAATCCAACCCAAACCCAGGCTGGCGAGGGTTATTCCCAACTGGGTGGCAGCGATTACCCGATCAGGATTTTCAAGTGCTTTATGAACTGTTTCTGCCCCGGCGTTTCCTTGCTCTACGAGTTCGACGATGCGCGTATGTCGGACGCTGACCAGGGAAAACTCAGCCGCAACGAAAAAGCCATTCAGCAAAACTAAGATTACAACTGCAACCAAACCAAGCAAATCAAATGTAAGCGTGCTTTCCATAACTAGTTTGAACTTTCCTCCACCATATGACGGGTGATGATCGCGGCTGCATAGCCAACTACCCCTGAATAATCACCGGTTACATCTCCCGAAGTAGCGTGCTTGAGTATTTTCACTGAATTTGCCCCTAATTCTTTGGCTGCCCAAAGGACAGCCGCGATGGCATTCCGGCCGCAAGCAAATCCTTTGCCCTCTTCTTCTACCTGTAGCACACCTGGCGGGTCAAATGCCTCCACCCGGCTCAGCATCTCCGCATCCAGCTGCTGCGCTTGCAGCTGATCATGAAAATGAGAGAGATCACTGCTGGCAACCAGCAGGGCAGTCCGGTTGGATATAACCCTTGCCAGTGATTTACCCAAGGCTTCTACAACACTGGGGGTTTGATCGCGCATCATCACTGGCAGCAAACGAAAATCGCTGGTTAAGACCCGCTGCAAAAAGGGCAGCTCAATTTCTAGTGAATGCTCGCCGTCATTTCTGACCGGGGTCAGACCAAATCCTAATTCTGCTTCCAGAGCGTGATTCAGCTCCGAGACAGATTCCTGGTCGATATTGATTGAACCCAGTGGTGTTTGATACGCTTGATGCCCACAGGTCAATAAGGGCTGCGAATAGGATTGGTGCATTGGTGATACGACTACCACCAGTTCAGGCTGCATATCGCGGATAGCTCTGAAGGCATAACCTGCCACAGGACCAGAATACTTATGCCCCGCATGGGGAACGATGATCCCAACCACCTGGCCTTCAATTTCAGGCAGTTGAGCAGCATTGATATAACCATCGACACTATCTGCCAGCTGACCGGAATCTCCTGGATACCAGCGACCGGCGATCGGGGAAGGACGAATATCCATCTTACACCTTTTTCCCAGGTAATGAAAAGTTGATCCTTACTTTGATTTTAACATAATCCCTTGTTTGCCAGTATTCTACAGCTGCCCGTTCATCGCTTCTTATGCCTGATCAGCACCAATTACCAAACTATAACCTATGTTATACTAACCGCGGCTTGATCCGAAGCTCGATTCTAAGACCCTCGAGATCATGGTAAATCACAAAACACAAGGAGGCGAGCACATGACATATAATGTTGAATTGGTATATTGTGCAGTTTGACACTACACCGATCGCGCTGTCAGTTTGACAGCAGAACTGATCAAGGAATTCGAGTATAAGATCGAAGCCTTCTCTCTGGTTCCATCGGATGGAGGTCGCTTCGAGGTCAGCGTTAATGGGGATTTGGTCTACTCAAAGCTGAAAACAAACCGCCATGCCGAACCAGGAGAAGTAGCTGGATTGCTTCGCAAGGTCATCAAGTAAACCAACCAATCAGGCAAGGGATCCGGGATTTCATTCCCCACATTCCCTTGCTGATTCCATTAAATATCTATGCGTATTGTACTGCAGCGCGTCAGCCATGCTCGCGTGTCGGTTGGCGAGCAAACTATCGCCCAAATCGGTCCCGGTTTAGTGCTCCTGGTTGGCGTCGGTCCTTCAGACCAGGAAGACCAGGCTCGTTATCTTGCCGAGAAAATCGCCCATCTCCGCATCTTCGAGGATCAAGCAGGCAAAATGAACCGCTCTTTGCTGGAGGTTGGTGGTGAGGCGATCGTGGTTTCCCAATTTACCTTATATGCAGATACCCGCAAAGGTCGCCGGCCTTCTTTTACCGCTGCCGCTCAGCCGCAGATTGCCCAGCCTCTCGTTGACCGCTTCGCAACCTTTCTAACCCAGCTGGGCATCCCAACTCAAAACGGGGAATTTGGCGCTCATATGCTGGTTGAGATCGCCAATGACGGTCCAGTCACGATTATCCTTGAACGCTGACCAGATTCCCTATATCCAACCTTTGATCTTTCCCAAACTCCATAAAACTGTGTCCAGCTGCACCCCAATGGCACCCATTTCCAGTAAGGCTTCAACCTGCCGCTGCTGATACACCCCGCCTGATGCAATCACCGGTACCCCAATTTCGATCACTTCCTGGGCAGCTGCCAACGCAAGCGGGAAGACAGCGGGTCCAAACAGCCGGCCGCGCACTGGATGACCATGCCGATCCAGCACAGCACCGCGCGGGGGTGCCAGGCTGATAGCAGTCAGCGAGGACTCAACCAATAAACGTGTGAATTCTCCAGCCCTTTCTATGGGTACTCGCGCGATCAGTGGTAATTCACCCAGCGCAGCCTGGACCAGTTCAACAGCCTGTCTGGGCTCGCAATCCGGGGGCAACCCCAGCTCAATACCCATCAATCCTTCCATACCCTCCAGGCTAGACACCATTTGGGATAATTCATCCACCCGATCAACCAGCAAATGGACGATGACCGGCAGTGAAGAGCGCGCCCAGCGGGAGGCATACTGTTTAATCACCGCTCTCAATCCGGGATTTGGGTAACCAGAATGAAGTAAAAACCCACCTGGGTAAGGTTGGCTTGTTCGTGCTCGGGCAGGAGTGCGGGGATAGAGACTGACCGGGTTGGTAACGAAGGCACCCAATTGGCCAAAATCAACCAGGTCGCTGGGTTGAGGGCTGAATCCCAAGATTCCTGCTGCATTCATCACAGGTGGAGAGAGCAGCAGATCGTATTTCGGCTTTGAAAAATCGAGCGGCAGTTGATCCATTTAGGAAACTCTTCTATTTAATAACCAGTTGACGGGCCAGGATGCCAGCCGTGGCAGCGTACCACCCGCCAGCGTGGTTTCATCATCCGCGTGTTCGAGGAAAGCCACAACTTTCACCAGCTCATACCCTTCAATACTCCTGTAAGATCAAACACCGGTCCATCCTCGCAGATCAACTTCCAGGAACGCTTGACTCTCAAGGCACAGACGCCACATTTTCCCAGGCCACAGCAGGGCATACTGGTATGAACCAGGATCTGACCGCGCAAACCTGACAGCCCGTGTTGGGATTTGCTAAAAATCGCGGCTAACCTCTCTAAACTCTCTAATGGTGCATCGAC
>DATKXE010000023.1:0-14185 GCA_035529195.1 Anaerolineales bacterium | reverse complement strand
GTTGGCTGAATTGGATGTTCCAGTTCGGGCGCAGGCTATTCGCGTCATTCTCACCGAACTGCAGCGGATCGGCTCTCACCTGGTTTGGCTTGGAACGCACACCTTGGATTTGGCTGCTATCTCGGTCTTTTGGTATACATTCCGCGAGCGAGAATTGATCCTGGATATTAATGAGATGGTTTCTGGTCAGCGGATGATGACCACGTACTTCCGACCCGGAGGTCTTTGGCGGGATGTTCCAGTCGAATTTGAGGCTGCTGTCCGTGGCTTTATCGACATTTTCCCTGGGCGGATTAAAGAATATGAAGATATGCTGAACGAGAATCCAATTTTTATTGATCGCACCAAGGGAATTGGTATTCTGAAGGCAGAGGATGCGGTAAATTGGGGAGTCACAGGTCCACAATTGCGATCCACGGGAATCGCCCACGATTTACGCAAGACTGAACCCTACATGGGGTACGAGCAGTATGATTTTGATGTTCCCACCCATACGGATGGGGATACCTACGCTCGCTACCTGGTGCGGGTGGAAGAAATGCGGCAATCCCTGCGTATCGTTGAGCAGGCTCTGGATAAACTTCCCTATGGACCCGTTCGCAGCAATAATCGAAAATTTGTTCCCCCACCGCGCTCAGAATTAGGGACCAGCATGGAGGCAGTGATCCATCATTTCAAACTGTGGACGGAAGGATTTGATATGCCAAAAGGCTCCGTCTATGCAGCTGCTGAATCCCCGCGCGGTGTGTTGGGAGTTTACCTGGAGAGTGATGGCAGTCCGAAACCTTACCGCGTTCATTGGCGAACGCCTTCCTTCGACAACCTGCAGGTTCTACCGGTGCTGGCGAAGGGTCATCTAGTTGCGGATCTGGTTGCCCTGGTTGGCACGACTGATTTCGTATTAGGAGATATTGATCGATGATGCTCGGTTTGAGGGATCATGATAGCTGAAAAATACGCTGCAGAGATAAAGACGATTCTCGCCAAATACCCTTCAGATCAAAAGCGATCGGCAGTAATGCCGCTGCTCTATCTTGCCCAGCGTGATGGAGGTTATATCACCAAAGGCGAGATGATCGAAATTGGTGAGATTCTAGACATCACGCCTACAGAAGTAGCTTCCATAATTGGTTTTTACACCCTTTACTATGATCAACCCGAAGGTGCAATCCGCATCCAAGTTTGTAATGATCTACCCTGTGCCTTGCGTGGTGCGGACGAGTTCCTGGAGAAATTATGTGAAAATTTGGGTATCCAAGTTGGCGAAACGACCCCCGATGGCTCTGTGACTGTTGAAGCAGTAATGTGTTTGGCAGCTTGTGATAAAGCGCCAATGTTCCAGGTGCAATCCCCTGAGGGGCTGGAATATTATGAAGATCAAACTGTAAGCAGTGCTCTTGAAGCCATCGAAGCATTGCGAAAACAGGATACGACATCATGACCGAGTTAATCCTTCTTCGACATCGTCAGATCCCTGACTTGAAGCAGCTGCAGGTGTATCGCCAGCACGGAGGTTTCGAATCATTCCAGAAGGCAGTGACGAGCATGAACCCTTATGACGTCACCAATCAAGTGAAAAACTCTGGTTTGCGGGGCAGGGGAGGAGCAGGATTTCCCACCGGGTTGAAATGGACTTTCATCGATAATGAGAATTGGCCTCATTACGTTGTCGCAAATGCGGACGAATCTGAGCCTGGTACTTTCAAAGATCGCGAGATCATGGAAGGAAACCCCTTCCAATTCCTCGAAGGAGTCGCTCTGGCAGCATTTGCAATCCAAGCTAATGAGGCCTATGTCTACCTGCGAGGTGAGTTTTGGCAGGTCGCTGAAGCCTTAGATCGACAGATTGCTGAGCTCGAAGATGCAGGATTGCTGGGTGAAAATCTCTTCGACACTGATTATTGCCTGCGCATTTTCACACATCTCGGAGCTGGAGCTTACATTTGCGGCGAGGAAACGGCACTGCTCGAATCCATGGAAGGCAAATTAGGCCAACCCCGTCTGCGCCCACCATTTCCTCCCTCCTATGGGCTTTATGGGAAACCCACCGTGGTCAACAATGTTGAAACCCTGACCAATGTGCCTATTATCATCAGCCGTGGTGCGGATTGGTACTCCTCAATTGGCACAGAAAAAAGTACTGGTCCCAAAGTTTTCAGCCTCTCTGGAAGGGTAAATAAGCCCGGGAATTACGAACTTCCACTGGGAACCACTTTCCGTGAGCTGATTTTTGAACATGGTGGGGGTATTACAGATGGGAATGAAATTAAAGCCATCATGGCAGCTGGTGCTTCCTCTTCATTGATCGTTGCTAATGATCAAGCGCTCGATACACCCATGGATTATGAGAGTGTACCCAATGTGGGCGGTGCTTTAGGTTCAGCATCCGTAATCGTGATTGACGACTCCGTGAGCATTGATTGGGTACTGCACAAGACCCTGCATTTCTTCAGCCATGAGTCATGTGGAAAATGTACGCCTTGCCGCGAAGGTACTTTCTGGATGCGCCACATCATTGACCGCATCCACGATGGGAATGCGGAGTGGAGCGATGTTGAACTGCTGAATGAAGTTGCCCTGCAGATAAAAGGCAAGTGTCTGTGTGCCCTGGGAGAATTCTCAATCGAAGCAGTTACTTCAGGTATCCAGCGTTTTGAAGCGGATTTTCGGGCGAAAGCTGCAGGCTCATCGAACGATGAATGAATTATTGGTTTATATGAGCAATTTGAGGCTGGTTGAATCAATAACACGCTCTTTACGTTATTGTCGAAGTTGATGGAGCGAAAATGGGTCAACTGATAAATCTAATCATTGATGGAAAAGATCTCCAGGTGCCAGCAGGTACGCTGGTAGTGGATGCTGCCAAGCGAGTGGATGTGGATATCCCGGTATTTTGCTACCATCCCAAAATGGAGCCAGTTGGGATGTGCCGCATGTGTTTAGTCGAAATCGGTCGACCGCAGGTAAACCGTGCGACGGGTGAATATGAGCGTAATGAGGACGGCAGCATCGCTATTCAATTTGGTCCCAAAATGGAAACGGGCTGCACTGTAGTGGTATCTGAAGGAATGGTGGTGCGTGGCTTTAGCGATGAAGTCGCCCGCGCACGAAAGGATATTATCGAATTTTTGCTTACATCCCACCCATTAGATTGCCCGGTATGTGATAAGGGTGGTGAGTGCCCGCTGCAGAACCTGACGATGGAGTATGGACCTGGTGAGAGTCGTTACCTGTATGATGAAAAGAAGCATTTCTCCAAGCATTATCCTCTCGGAGAATTGATCTATCTCGATCGAGAACGCTGTATCCAGTGCGGTCGTTGTGTGCGATTCCAGGATGAGATCGTTGATGATGCGGTGATCGGGTTTGAGGAGCGCGGGCGATCTTTGAAGATTGTCACTTATTCTGACCCGGGATTTGACTCCTATTTCTCTGGCAACACAACTGACATCTGCCCGGTGGGGGCTTTAACCACCAGTGATTTTCGTTTTGGGGCACGCCCGTGGGAGATGAAGTCTGCTGCTTCACTCTGTACTCACTGCCCTGTGGGCTGCAATCTGGCGCTCAACGTGCGCCGGGAGCATAAAACCGGTGGTGATTTTGTGGTCAAGCGTGTTCTGCCACGTCAGAACGAATTGGTAAATGAGATCTGGATTTGCGATAAAGGCCGCTTTGCTCATCACTATGCCAGCAGCCAGGAACGGCTGACCCAGCCACTGGTTAGAGAAAATGGCGAATTGAAGCCGGTTGAGTGGGATCAGGCTCTCGAGGTAGTTGCGAACCAGTTCAAGGCGGCGGGACCTGAATTATTGACCTTAGCCAGCGGGCGAATTACGAACGAGGATTTATTCAATCTTCGAGCTCTCAACGATCATTTGGGCGGCAGCACCGCTTTGTACTCTGAAATGGCTGGCGGTGAACTTGTTGCCCAGGTCGGGGTCGGTCTGGGTACCAATTTCTCGAACCTTGGGGAGGGAAGCACAATTTTCGTGGTTGCCAGCGACCTAGAAGAAGAAGCGCCGATTTATTGGCTGCGGGTGAAGCAGGCTGCTGAACGTGGCGCAAAGTTGATCGTAGCCAATCCACGCTATACCAAGACAGATCGCTTTGCTACACATGCTTTACGCTATCCTTATGGTGGTGAAGCGGCGCTTGTCATGGCGATGATCAACTCGATTTCCACAAAGCGAGTGGAACTCCCGTCAGATTACAAGGATTTTGATCGGTCTGAAGCGATCCAGATCGCAGCAAAGGATTTCTCTGAAGCAGAAAATGCAATCATCCTGTACGGCAATGAAGGCATTGGCTTGCAATCTTCGCGTCATCTTGCCCAGGCTTGTTCAAATTTGCTGATCATCAGCAACCATATTGGGAAAGAGAATAACGGATTAATCTCTATCTGGCAGAAAGCCAACACTCAGGGTGCCTGGGATATGGGATTCCAGCCGAGCGATAACTTAAAAGAGTTGATTCGCTCTAAAAAGACTCTTTATCTCGTTGCAGCTGATCCAGCTGGGGACGATCCGCAGAGCTTAGAAGCGGTCGATGGAGCTGACTTCGTTGTTGTACAAGAGCTCTACTTGACTGAAACCGCCAAATTAGCAGACGTTGTTCTGCCTGCTCAATCTTTCATTGAACGCGAGGGGACTCTGACGAATGCTGAAAGGCGTGTGCAGCGATTTTATCCTGCAGTTCCAGCACGCCCGCAGGCAAGACCTGACTTCTCGATCACTGCCCAAATCAGCCAACTGTTGGGTTTAGAACTCGAAGATAAATTTCCATACCGGGTGATGGAACAGATTGCTGATCAGATCCCGGATTATGCGGCAGTCAGCTACGAAAAAATCTCCGCGGTTGAGGACCAATGGCCTATCATCGGACGCAGCGATGTCTATTTTGGTGGAACCACCTATGAAAATTCCCGGGGATTGGGCCAACAGCTTCAACCAGCTGCTCAAAAAGGTGAGCCAGTGTCTTTGGGTGCTGTGAATCCAGAAGATCCTGCAGCCGAGGTGGAAGGTGAATACCTAGCTGTGCCGATTTCTATTCTTTATGATCGTGGGCAGACAGTTTTACCCGCTGCTTTATTACACCAACGGATTCCCGAACCATACGTTGTGATTCATCCAGAAACCACTGCTGCGCTCGGAATCACCGATGGGGCGCAGATACGATTAGAGATTGAAGGTTATGAAGTAGAAGTGACAGCATATTTGGACGAAACCATACCAGGTGGAGTCGTGCTGGTACCGCGCAGTATGGGAGTTCCTATTTTCGAGCAGACACCAGTCAAAATAGCGCTCGTTCAAGAAATGGTGACATAACAGGGTACTTGCATGGATTATTTGCTAATTTTAGAGTGGATCATAAAAGCCGTCGTAATACTGCTGTTCTGCGTGACAGGTTTTGCCTACCTCACTTTCTATGAGCGCAGAGCTCTGGCTCGAATGCAAATTCGTATCGGTCCCAATCGAGCCGGTCCATCAGGTTGGCTGCAGCCAGTGGCAGATGGCATCAAATTGATCTTCAAGGAAGAAGTAATCCCCGCCCGAGCTTATAAAGTGCTCTTCATTTTGGCACCCATGATCACGGTTTTTCCTGCGCTGGTAATTCTGGCAGTAATTCCATGGGGAACGGCGATCACGATCTTTGGCCGCACTATCCCGCTCTACCTGACCAATATCAACGTAGGAGTGTTATACCTGGTTGCCATCGCCTCCATCTCTGTATACGGAATCGTGTTAGCGGGATGGTCTTCAAATAACAAGTATGCCATGATGGGCGGGATGCGTTCTTCTGCTCAAATGATCAGCTACGAATTAGCATTGGGTCTAGCTTTGATCGGACCGATCCTTATTGCTGGTACGATGAGTTTGGTGGGCATCGTTGAAGCCCAAAACCCAATCTGGTTTATTGTCTACCAACCAGTTGGGGCGATCGTTTTCTTCATCGCTTCAGTCGCCGAGGTGAACCGGGCACCATTCGATATGCCAGAAGCTGAACAAGAGCTAACGGCCGGCTACCATGCTGAATATTCCGGAATGAAGTTTGCGCTGTTCTTCATGGCTGAATACGTTAAGATGATCGCAATCAGCGCCATTGGTGCTACGCTTTTCTTAGGTGGTTTTCGTGGACCTTTCATCGATCAGGTTCCCATACTTGGGCCGTTTTATCTCTTTTTCAAGATTATGGTGCTGCTGTTCCTCCTGATCTGGCTGCGGGCTACATTACCTCGCCTGCGGTATGACCGGCTGATGGCATTTGGCTGGAAGATACTGCTGCCGGTTGCCCTGGCGAACGTGTTCCTGACTGCTGTTGTATTGGTATTGATTGGAGGTTAGGGATGAGTGCTGTTGTCGGACTTGCGCGCGGATTATTTACCACGCTCAAGGAAATGTTTGGAAGACCAATCACGGTCCAGTATCCGGAGCACAAGCTGCCGGTCTCGCGCCGTTTTAAAGGACGTCATTTTCTCGACCGGTATGAGAATGGACTCGAAAAATGTATTGGCTGTTCCTTATGTGCTGCAGCCTGTCCAGCTGACGCGATCTTTGTAGAATCATCTGAGAATACTGATGATCTACGTTTTTCACCTGGTGAACGGTATGCCAGCACATATGAGATCAATATGCTGCGCTGCATATTCTGCGGTTATTGTGAAGACGCCTGTCCAACAGAAGCGATCATACTTGGAGACAATTACGAATTATCGTTCTATGACCGTAAAAGCGCTATTTATACAAAGGAAAGACTGATTGTTCCAACACCTGTCAACGGGAAAATAACTCCTCAAAAGGTGGAGCCAGGAACTTTTGATCGCTCTATTCCTATGATGCTAGATCCATTAGATTGATGCACAAGGATAAGAAGATTTTACGAATTCGGGTGAATGATGACTTCTGATTTTCTACTGTTCATTGTACTGGCGGTTGTGGCAGTTGCTTCGGCTCTGAGTATGTTGCTCAGTCGTAATGCAGTGTATTCAGCTTTGTTTTTAGTCATTAACTTCGCCACCATCGCAGTCTTTTTCTTATTGCTCGGTTCACCATTTCTTGCGATGGCCCAAGTAACAATCTATGCTGGAGCAATCATGGTTCTGTTTTTGTTTGTCATCATGCTCCTCGGAGCAGAACCATTGAGCCAAGATGAGAGCTTGCCCTGGCAGCGTCCGGTAGCGATAATCCTTGGGGTCGTTCTCCTGGTTGAGACCGGTATTATCGGGTATTCACTGGGTTTCCAGGAAGGGCTTCTACCTAGTTTTACTTCCTTCGCTTCTGATTATGCCAGCCCTGGTGATATCGGAATTTTATTATTCAATGAATATCTGCTGCCATTTGAGATCACCTCAGTTCTGTTATTGGTAGCCATGATCGGAGCAATCGTGCTAACCAGGAATCAGAAGTCATAAATATATTTATAGGTAGCTAGAGGTCAGGAATTAGATAATCGACGGGAGCAACAAGCTATGCCAGTTTCATACTACTTCGTGCTTTCTGCAATCTTGTTCACAATTGGTGCGCTTGGGGTATTGATCCGTCGAAACGCGATTATTATTTTTATGTCAGTCGAGCTGATGCTCAATGCAGCCAACCTGGCTTTCGTTGCGTTTTCTCAACTGCACGACACTTTAAATGGCCAGGTGCTGGTTTTCTTTGTGATCACTGTGGCTGCGGCTGAGGTTGCCGTTGGGTTGGCATTGATCGTTGCTATCTTCAAATCAAAGCAGAGCATCAATGTCGACGAATTGAACGAACTAAAACAGTAGTATAAGTAGTTGAATTTAGGTTGTTGGAAATTAATATGGTTTGTTGGAACTCAATATTTTTGCTGACTTGGAGAGCTGATCCATGTTCCTAAGCGAAGCAGCTGCATCAGGACCAACATATTTTTCCCTGGTCCCATTGGTCGTGTTCATTCCACTGGCTGGCTTGTTGATTAATATTATCTTTGGCAAGTGGATGGGTGAGAAAGCCATTGGTTGGATCGCCAGTTTAGCCTCTGGGTTAGCGTTACTGGTTTCCATCCTTTTAGGAATTTCCTTGCTCAACCATCCAGAACAGGTGATCATTCCCCTAGTGGAATGGATCAGCATCGGGAATCTCCAGGTTGAATGGGCTTTCCAGGTTGATACCCTGTCGGTAACCATGATGCTGGTCGTATCCGGCGTTGGAACCCTGATCCACGTTTATTCGATCGGCTACATGCACGAAGATGTGCGTTTTAATGGCGATCCAGGTCGCTTCCGCAGGTTTTTTGTCTACATGAATTTATTCATTGCATCCATGATGGTCCTGGTCAGTGCGAGCTCTTATCTAATGCTGTTTGTTGGGTGGGAAGGTGTTGGCTTGTGCTCTTATTTGCTGATCGGATTTTGGTTTGAGAAGGGGAAAGGTGGTATTGCTAACGCTCTGGCAGCCAAGAAAGCCTTCATTGCCAACCGGGTGGGTGATTTTGGTTTGTTGATCGCCATCTTCATCATGTTTTGGGCATTTGGCTCTTTAAACTTTGATCAAGTCTTTGCAAATTCATCCCAGGCAGCAGAAACAGTCATCATTGCGATAACGCTGCTCATGCTGGTTGGTGTGGCAGGTAAATCTGCCCAAATCCCGCTCTATGTGTGGTTGCCGGATGCGATGGCGGGTCCCACACCAGTCTCGGCTTTAATCCATGCAGCAACCATGGTTACTGCTGGTGTATATCTAATCACCCGCTCTTACCCGTTGTATGAATCTGCGCAGCAAGCCCAAAATATCGTCGCCATGGTTGGTGGTATCACCGCGCTTTTTGCGGCTACCATCGCCGTCGGTCAATTTGATATTAAGAAGGTCCTGGCATACTCGACCATCAGCCAGCTTGGTTTTATGGTTGCTGCGGTAGGAATCGGAGCCTACACAGCTGGCATGTTCCATTTGGTAACGCATGCCTTCTTCAAAGCGCTGCTATTTTTGGGAGCTGGTTCGGTTATCCTGGGAGTAGAGCATGGTCATCATCATTTAGAACATGAGGGTAAGGGGGAAAAAGGTGGTGCTGAATTCGATCCTCAAGATATGCGCAACATGGGTGGATTGCGTACCCGCATGAAAACTACATTCTGGGTGTACATGATTGGCACCCTGGCTCTGGTGGGTATTTTCCCCTTCGCTGGTTTCTGGTCCAAAGATGAGATTCTGCTGGAGGAGCAAATTCTTTTCCCACCGGTATACTGGATATTGATTATTGCAGCTTTTCTGACTGCCTTTTACATGGGTAGACAGGTCTTGATGGTTTTCTTTGGCAAACCCCGCTCGAAAGCCACCGAGCATGCCAAAGAGAATCGATCATTAATCACTATTCCTTTGATCATATTAGCTTTCTTCTCAGCGATTGGGGGCATCCTAAACTTGCCCCGCTTACATACCTTTGCTGAGTGGCTTGAGCACACCGTTAAGGTTATTCACCCGGTGGAATTCAGCTTGGCAGCTGCAGTGGTGGCATCGATTGTTGCGCTGTCCGGACTCGTGGTTGCCTGGGTTGTTTACAGCTGGCGTTATAAGCAGCTGCAAGAATTACCTCCAGCCAAAAGACCGGATGATCCCTTGCGACAGTGGCTGGGTCCCATCTTCACTGGTATGGAAAACAAGTGGTGGGTGGATGAACTTTACTGGGCGGTGATCTTAAACCCGTACATCACGTTATCCCGCTTCCTGGCTGAGGTGATCGATTGGCGCTTCTGGCACGATTGGTTTCACGACACTGTTATCGCCCGTAGTTTTAGAGAATTTGCAAAATTCCTGGCAGGTGCATTCGATTTAGGTGTCATCGATGGAATAGCAAATGGTCTGGCAAGCATCACAGTTCGTTTTGCTGGCAGCCTGCGCAAGGTTCAAACTGGATATGTACGTAATTATGCGCTGTCGGTATTCGTCGGAGTTGTAGTAATTATTGGATATCTGATCTTGCGCTGAGCAACTCCTGCTTCTCCCATCACAGGATGGGGTATAGAAGATAAGGAAAGGGGCAGTTACTAACTTTAGAACGAGGACAAGCTATGGACTTCTTGCTTCACCCCCTTACATTAGTCACGTTTTTCCCATTGCTGGGTGTATTAGTGATCCTGTTCATCAACCGGGAGAACAAAACCACCATCCGCTGGATAGCATTGATCACCTCATTGATAACCTTTGGTATATCTTTGTGGGTATTAATGCTCTTCAACCCAGCCGATCCCGATTTACAAATGGTGATCGATATTCCCTGGATAGAAGTCGCTGGTTGGGAGATCACCTATTTGATGGGCATCGATGGTGTGAGCATCTTGCTGGTGCTCTTAACCACTTTCTTGACTCCGATCGCGATCCTTTCAACCTGGACTGCGGTCGAAGAAAGGGTCAAGGAATTCATGATCTTCTTCCTGATGCTGGAAGTAGGTATGATAGGTGTCTTCCTCTCCCTTGATCTCTTCTTGTTCTATGTTTTCTGGGAATTCACCTTGGTCCCGATGTATTTCTTGATTGGCGTGTGGGGTGGATCGAACCGGATTTATGCTGCGGTGAAATTCTTCCTCTACACCATGGCAGGATCGATCTTGATGCTCCTGGCGATCCTCTGGTTAGGAGTCTCTCAAGGGACATTCTCAGTACCTGAATTGATCGCCAACGCCACAATCCCAGCCAATATTGAAATCTGGCTTTTCCTGGCATTCGCAGCCGCGTTTGCCATCAAAGTCCCGATGTGGCCGCTGCATTCCTGGTTGCCCGATGCTCACGTGGAAGCTCCAACAGCAGGCTCTGTGATCCTGGCAGGCGTTTTGCTGAAGATGGGAACATATGGTTTCTTGCGCTTCAATCTTTCGCTGTTCCCGACGGCATCTATCAAGCTGGCTCCATGGATAGCTGTGCTGGCGGTTATTGGTATCCTGTATGGTGCCATGGTTTCCTATGCCCAAAGGGACGTCAAGAAATTGGTTGCCTATTCTTCGGTCAGTCACCTTGGATTCGTCATGTTGGGTTTGTTTGCCATCAACGCCCAAGGGATCGAAGGTGGGATACTGCAGATGGTCAACCACGGCATCAGCACCGGCGCATTGTTCCTCCTGGTCGGTATGATCTATGAAAGACGGCATACCCGAGATATGGATGCATTCGGTGGTCTCTGGAAAGTGATGCCTGTCTACGCGGTTCTGACATTGATCGTGACCTTATCATCCATGGGTTTACCTGGATTGAATGGCTTTGTGGGCGAATTTACCATCTTGCTGGGTGCTTTCGGTTCGAAGGTTCTGAACAGTCCCTGGTTTGCAGTCCTGGCAGCCATTGGTGTGATCCTGGCCGCGGTTTACCTGCTTAATATGTTCCAAAAACTTTTCTTAGGGGAAGTGGATAAAGAAGAAAATCGCAAACTGCTGGATATGAACTTGCGGGAGATCGTTACCCTGGTTCCCTTGTTGATCTTGATTTTCTGGATCGGCTTATATCCTTCGCCCTTCTTTAATTTGATGGAAGCTTCTGTAACCAAGATGGTTGAATCAATACAGGTTGCGGCAATGGCTGGACTGCCGTGAGCACTGAAAGAAGGTTCAAATGACCCTGGGAGATTTAACCGCCAACCTGATCAAGATACTGCCTCTGAGTATTGTAATTCTCTGGGCTTGTGTGCTCTTGTTGGTGGATCTATTTATTCCGAAAGATCGGAAACCATGGACAGCTGCCCTGGCAGCATTGGGTATGCTGGTCGCAATGGGGTTATCCATTGCCCAGACTGGAATTGACAGCGAGGCATTCGGGGGCATGCTGGTGGTGGATGGATTTTCTCAATTCCTGACCATCCTGGTGCTGGGAAGTGGATTGGTTGCGGTGATGCTGTCCTATGATTATTTGACCCGCCTGGGGATCCAGCGCGGCGAGTACTACGTGCTTTTGATGTTCTCGATCAGCGGTATTATGCTGATGTCCATGGCTGCGGATTTAATCGTGATCTTCCTGGCTCTGGAGCTGCTCTCCATCCCCCTCTATATACTGGCAGGTTTCGCCATACCGCGGACAGATTCGGAAGAAGCTGCAATCAAGTATTTCCTGCTGGGCGCATTTGCCAGTGGTTTCTTAGTATACGGGGTGGCGCTGGTATTTGGAGCAACGGGATATACTGGTTTGACTGAAGTTCTGCAAGCCATTGAAAGTGGTGCGGTTGATCTGACTTTGCTTTCGGTCGGTGCAGCCTTGATCCTGGTAGGTTTGAGCTTCAAGGTTGCTGCGGTACCATTCCATATGTGGACACCAGACGTGTATCAGGGGGCTCCCTCCTCGGTGACAGCTTTCATGGCGGTGGGCGCAAAAGTAGGTGGTTTTGCAGCGCTTATGCGCATTTTTGTCACCTCTTTGGGAGTCCTGGCAGTTGATTTCACCGCGGTACTGTGGGGGTTAGCTGCCTTGACCATGATCCTGGGGAATATTGTCGCCATCGCTCAGAAGAACATCAAACGAATGCTGGCTTATTCAAGCATCGCCCAGGCGGGATATATCCTGATGGCACTCGTTCCTTACGGGCAGAAGGAAATCATGGGAGATGTGATCGCAGCAGCCCTGCTGTATTTGGTCGCCTATGCCATGATGAATTTCGCAGCCTGGGCGGTCGTAATTACTTTAGAGAAAGCTGAGGGCAAAGGATTAGAGCTCAGCGATTATGCTGGCTTAGGGCGCAAGTACCCCGTGTTAGCGGCTATTATGACGGTCGCAATGCTGTCATTCACTGGGATACCCCCCACGCTGGGATTTATCGGCAAATTCTATCTTTTCCGCAGCGTTATCGATGGGGGCTTTATCTGGTTGGCGATCATCGGGGGGCTCACTTCCCTCGTATCCGCTTACTATTATTTGCGGGTCGTGATTTACATGTACATGCAGGAAGGGGAACCAGTCGCCCACCGTGATAACTGGGTTTACCTGACGGCAGCAGTGACAGGGATTGGGATGATCGTATTGGGCATCTTTTCCTTGCCGCTGCTAAATTGGGCTTACCAGGCGGCTATATCTGCCTTCTAATTGATAACGCCCTCCGGTTTTCTTATGCCGGAGGGTGTTTTTTATTTAATGATCAGTGAATTCTCATCATGAAGTACTATACAATTTACGGTGTACGAGGCTGAGGGCGCGCACCTGGTCAGCAGCATGGTATGAGGAACGCACCAGCGGCCCGCTCTCAACCCATTGAAAACCGATCTCAAGGCCAAATGCTCTCAACTCTTCGAACTCGTCCATGGTGTAATAGCGTGCAATGGGCAGGTGTTTCTTGCTCGGCTGCAGGTACTGGCCGAGGGTCAGAATATCCACTCCCCAGCTGCGCTGATCGCGCATGACGCTTTTTACTTCATCCATGGTTTCACCCAGGCCGACCATGATCCCAGACTTGGTGAGCACTTCCGGGTCGAGCTGTTTGGCGTTTGACAGCGTCTCGGCCGCCCACTCGTAGCGGTCTTGAGGTTGAACTTTCTTAAACAGGCGCGGAACGGTTTCCACGTTGTGGTTGAGTATCTCGGGGCGGGCGTTCATCACGATCTGTAAAGCTTCTATGCTGCCTTTGAAATCGGGAATCAAGACCTCGATTGAACAGCCGGGATGCAGCTGGCGTATGCGGTTGATCACCATAGCAAAGATCGGTGCACCACCATCCTTGCGGTCATCACGATTGACACTGGTTATGACCGCATGCTTGAGGTCCATCGCTTTAACCGCTTGTGCAATACGTTCCGGTTCCAGCCAATCAAGTGGTGAGGGCTGGCCGCGCTTGATATCGCAAAAACCGCAGGTACGAGTACAGACGTCGCCCAGCATGAGGAAAGTCGCCGTTCCCGCACCCCAACACTCACCCAGATTGGGACACATGGCTTCTTCACACACGGTGTGCAATTCTTTCGTCCGCATCAGGTCTTGCAGCCACTGGTAGGTCTCTCCAGATGGGGCGCGTACTTTGATCCAGTCGGGTCGGCGCAGGGGGGTGGTGCTATTGCTATCAGGTTTTACGCGGTCACGGGTGGGAGTATGGGGCATGTGAATTCCTAAATAATTACCAATAAATTCTGCTAATAATCGCAGAAAGGGTTTAATTCCTGGTTAATTCTACCTCAGAATGAGAAACTGCCTCTTAGAAGCAGGTTAATTCAAACGGTATCCTGGGATGCTGGTGGAACAACCGGAGAGGCGTGAAAAGTAAA
>DATKXE010000022.1:0-3009 GCA_035529195.1 Anaerolineales bacterium | reverse complement strand
ATTCCTCAATGTTGTACCTCATCTGAGCAATACAACTGCCAGGATGATCAATACCAATACAACTGCACCCACAATCCACCATACCCTGCGGGAGGAAAACGCTTCCCCGGCCATATCCCTGGCGACAGAAGCGGCGAACTCTGTCTCGGACGGGGGGGTATATTCAACCTGTTCGCCACCACCCTGAGAAGCTATGCGAGCGAGTAAGGATTGGTTCAGAGAATCCAGGCCTTGTTTTAATAAGCTCTTGCTGACCGAATCCATCATCCGCTGACCAACACTCGCCAACCTGCCGCCCACCTGCATGTTCCCTTGATACTGCATCAGGGTCTTATCATCCTCCTGGGAGATCAGCTGCACTGAACCGGTTCCATTTACGAAGCCTGGTTTCCCTTTCCCTTCCACTGTCATGGTCAGGCTTTCCGGCGGGATTTCATCAGAAATGACCACCCTTCCAGAAAAAAGGCCTCCCACGGGACCGATGCGAACCTGCATTTCACCCTGGTATTCGTTTTCGGTGACCTGCTCCAGACTCTGGGTGCCAGGAAGTGCGGTGGCCAGCACCTCAGGATCGCGGACGATTTCCCAGACATCTTCCCGGGGTCCATCAAATAAGTATTCCCCTTCGATCTTCACTTGTCACTCTCCTTATTATAGAGCAGTTCAAATAAGCGGTTCGGACTGAGGGGCATCTCGAGTATCTCCAGACCTGTATCTGGGAAGGCATTTTCGATAGCCTGAGCAAACAGCGCTGGAACGGGGATAGTGCCTGCCTCACCGACACCCTTGGTTCCCAGCGGATTGAGCGGGGAGCGGGTTTCCAAATGGGCGACTTCAATGCGGGGCACTTCGCAGGCTGTGGGGATCAGGTAATCAGCCAAGGAAGCATTCAACAGCTGGGCGTTTTCATCGAATATCAGCTGTTCGTAGTAGGAATTGCCGATCCCCATAGCCACCCCGCCGTGCACCTGTCCTTCCAGGATCAGCGGGTTGAGCACCGTGCCGCAATCTTCTACCACCACATAACGTTTAATCTCAATCATCAAGGTTTCTGGATCAACTTCGATGATCATGGCGTGCACACCGAATGCAGTTGCACCTGATTTCGGTCCGAAGTAAGCAGTGGCTTCTAATCCCGGCTCCGTGCCAGGTTCTACGGCACCGCGCAAAGGGTTTGCTTCAGCTGCCAAATCACCCAGGCTTATTGATTGGTGAGGGATATCAGCCACACGCACAAAACCATCCTCGAGTTCAAGTTCTTCTTCAGGAGTTTCTAAGAGCTTGCTGGCCAGCTTAAGCACTTTCTCTCTGACAATGGTAGCAGAGGCGTGAATTGCATTGCCTGCTACTACGGCGCCGCGGCTGGCAAAAGTGCCCGTTCCCCAATGGAATTCAGCGCTGTCCCCGGTGACCAGGTTTACATCCCGGACATCCACTCCCAGCTGGTCGGCTACGATCTGGGCAAAAGAAGTGAAGTGACCCTGTCCCTGGGTACCGACGCCAGTAGCGACGTTGATTTTTCCGCTCGGTTCGACTGTAACGCGGGCACCTTCATAGGGACCGACACCAGTTGTTTCAACAAACGGCACGAGGGCAATACCCACGTGACGTCCCTCGGCTCGCAAGCGTGGCTGTTCATCCCTGATGAACTCTTCATAGCCGATCATCTCGGCCGCTTTTTCAACTGCAGGCTGGTAATTTCCGCTATCGAAAATTAGGCGCGAAAAGGCCTGGTCAATGATGCCTCGATCATAGGGAAAGGCGTCCGGCGGGATCAGATTGCGCAGGCGGATTTCGATAGGATCGATACCCAGTTCCTTGGCAGCAATGTCCAACAGACGCTCAACGACAAAGATACCCTGGGGTCGACCCGCACCCCGGATGGGAGTGGTGTACATTTTATTGGTGAAGACAACCGTGAGATCGCTGAAATAATTGGGCACATCGTATGCCCCGGTGGCATGCGATTCCGTATTGAGTGGGAGCGTGAGTCCGTAAGGATCGTATGCTCCTGAATCGTGCAGGAAAGTATGACTGACGCCAAGGATTTTTCCATCCTTCGTGAGCAGCATTTCTGCATCATGAACCTGGCGACGTTCCTGGGTCGTGCCGACGAAGTTCTCGCGCCGGTCTTCGATCCACTTGACCGGTTTTCCCAGTTTCATGGAGATCCAGGGGAGCAAAATTTCCTCCGGGTAGTGCATCATCATCTTGGGTCCAAATCCACCACCGATGAAAGGAGCAATCACCCGCACTTGAGATTGGTTGAGCCCAAGCCGACTGGCAAGACCGTTGCGGATGGGGATCGGGGCCTGGGTGGTATCCCAAACAGTCATGTGCTGGCTTTTTGGATCCCAGTGGGCGACGATACCACGATTTTCCATCGCCGCGGCCGCGCCGCGATCGATTTCGATCACCCGGCTGATGATCACTTCCGCAGCTGCTTTGGCTGCCTGGTAGTCTCCCTTATTCTGAATCATGTGGCAAGCCAGGTTTGAATCAAGATCGTCATGGACCAGGGGTGCTTGCGGGTCGAGGGCAGACTCAATATCCGCGACTGGTTCTAATGCCTCGAACTCGACCAGGATGTCTTCCACAGCGTCTTCGGCAATGTAGCGACTTTCGGCGATGACCATCACGATGGGTTCACCGACATGACGGACTTTACCTTTTGCCAGGGGGACCTGGGTGCGGGAGTGGAAGGTGATGTCCTCAACTGTCGGCGGAGGTGATACATTTGGGGGACCGGGCTGCCATTCGTCACCCATTCCTTCAGCGGTGATAACTGCTACAACTCCCGGGCGTTCCTGAGCCTGGCTGATATCGATGCTGAGCAGGTTGGCATGTGCGTAATCGCTGCGCAGAAAGGCGGCATGCAGCATTCCAGGGATATTGACATCGTCGACAAAGAGGGCTTCCCCGGTCAGCAAGCGGGGATCTTCATTTCGTTTAATGCGTTCGCCGATATTTTTTTTCATTTATGACCGTTCCTGTTTATTCGTAAAGATG
>DATKXE010000021.1:0-2223 GCA_035529195.1 Anaerolineales bacterium | reverse complement strand
ATATTGGCGATCCTCGATCTCCGGATCGGGTAGTCGGTATACAAACAAGTCATCAATTGTGCCACCATCTGCATAACAAAACAGCGCGTAATGGGCATCAAACAACTCCATTTTGGATACATCATAAGTCACGATCCAATTAACAAAAGCTTCTGCCTCAGGGCCACGCACAGCTATTTGGCCCATATGATCAATGTCGAAAAGACCAGCTGCCTCTCGAGTTATCTTATGTTCGTTTACTGGACCCGAAGAATACTGCACTGGCATTTCCCAGCCGGCAAAAGGTACCATACGCCCGCCGTGATCGACATGCCATTGGTACAACTCAGTTCTTTTAAGATCATTGCTCATATTATCCTTCCTAATAATTTTGTACTTCTTGGAGTTGGGTTCCATTGAAGATTTCACTCTTTACCCAACTGGAAGCCATCAATTGTCCCGCTTTAAAGACATAGTTCTTTTCTACTTGACCCACAATGGCAGCAGATGGTGAGCAGGCATCTAACACCACAAGGTCAGCATTACAACCAGGCTCTAAACCATAATTTTGCACACCCAATGCCTTCGCACCATGATAAGTACACATTTTCAAGAGAGTATTGAACTCTTCGATTGTGTCCATATGTGCACCATAGGACAGGATTAAAGCCTCTTCAAGGGGGTCAAGATTGCCCATGGGTCTGAGAGCATCGCGAACATTATTGGACGCGAAGGTGACATTGACCCCAGCTGTCAGCAATTCTTTAACACGAGTGAGACCACGGCGGGTGTTATGAGTATCCTCCCGTCCAAGGCGATACAGATCCGGTTGGCTGACCACACTGATGCCTGCTTCCAGGATTAATTGGATCACCTGTTGGGCAACCTCAGGCAAAGCGGAATCCAAAGCGCATACATGCCCTGCAGTTACTCGCCCCTGGTAGCCAGTCTCAATCGTTTTTCGGGCGATGTGAACAATCTCCAGTTCCTCCAGGGTAATAGACTGGGGAATACCCAAATCGGCATGGATATCAAGATCTACATCTAGCTCCATCGCCAGGTCAAAAGCTGTGTCTATATGCTTTTTAAAATCCACATAACCCGATTCATCATAATCAAGGTTGCTGGCACATCCCATAACATCAGCTCCAATACGGAAGGCTTCCCGATAAAGGTCGAGTGTGCCAGGATTACGCCAGAAACCCTGCTGAGGAAAGGCAACGATCTGGATGGTAACTCGTCCAGCGTAGGCCTCTTTGACGTGCTGCAAGGCTTTAATATGGCTGAGCCCTATCTCTGTATCGAGATGGCATTGCGCTCGTAAATGAGTGATACCGTGCCGGGAAGCTAACTCAAGGGCTGCTCCTGCGCGTTGTTCGATATCTTGCTGTGAGAAAGATTTTCTTCGCAGCTCTATTGCATCATTAAGGTCAGATAGCAAGTGGAATTCTTCCTGCCGCCCAGGCTGGGACCAGGGATTCATCAGGGCGATGTCCAGGTGTACGTGTGGATCAATGAATCCAGGGAATAATAAACGACCCTTGAGATCTATCTCTTGCCGGGTTGGATAGTTAAGTTTTTGACCAGAGGCGATTAAAACCCCCGCATCGATGGCAAAATCAATATTATCATATCCACCTTGAAGAGTTGCATTTCTTAAAATTAAATCAATCATAATGGATACCTAAATTCATTCAATTACTCTCCCTTATTCCAAATCCCGGGATTTTGCTCATCGAACTCTTGCAACATCTGGATGCAATTGGGATCGTTTAATACTTCCACTTCTACACCACGAGATTGCAGATATTGCTCAGCTCCTTGAAAATTGATATTCTCTCCAATTACGACCTTGGGAATCTTGAAGAAGATGATCGCACCAGCACACATTTCACACGGTGAAAGGGTAGTGTAAATCACAGACCGCTGATAATCTTTTGTCTTCAGAGCACCTGCATTATCGATACAATCCATCTCTGCGTGGCGAATGATGCTTTGCAACTGATTTTGGCGGTTATAACCTTGACCAACAATGGCACCATCCAGAACCAGGACAGATCCTATCGGCACACCACCCGTTTTCATCGCCATATTGGCTTGCTCTATCGCTGCTGCAAGATACTCATCCATTTGAAATTATCCTCTAACAATTCTGGACATCTCTCACCTCGAAATGGAGATTTGCCATATCTTCAATCATCAAGGAAGTTTGGTTGACCTTATGCAATTCTCCATGCTCAGGAG
>DATKXE010000020.1:0-2357 GCA_035529195.1 Anaerolineales bacterium | reverse complement strand
GTTTGGATTGATTGCTTGGGTAAGGGCATCACCATCTCCATACGGAATAGATCTGAAGCCAGGTGTGAAAGGTCCAAATCCGTCTTTGTAAGCCTCTTCTGAGGAGAAAGAAATGATGGTGATCGTGCGACCGTGGAAATTCCCCTCCATGGTGATGATCTCAGCCTGGTTGGGTGGTACGGTTTTAACCTGGTATGCCCATTTGCGAGCCAATTTGATCGCTGTTTCAACAGCTTCAGCTCCAGAGTTCATCAGCAAAGACATTTCATACCCGGAGATTTCAGATAATTGCTGATACAAAAGAGCCAATTGATCATTTCTGAAAGCGCGTGAAGTTAAAGTGATCTGCTGTGCTTGTTTCACCAGGGCAGCAAGAATTTTTGGATGGACGTGACCCTGGTTTACTGCAGAATAAGCACTCAAGCAGTCCAAGTATCGGTTGCCATCCACATCAAATACCCAAACGCCCTCTCCCCGATTAATTACCACGTCCAGGGGATGGTAATTATGTGCACCATATTGATCTTCTAGTGTGATGTAATCCTTGGATTCCATTATGATTTTTCTAAATGATTGGTTATTTCAAGCGCTTTGCAGTATATCATACAAGATTTCTAAAAACTGGTCATGATTTCGCTGGATTCAGTGCGGGGAAATAAAGACTATCTGATCACTGAGTTGATAAGAACACAGCCAATTCAGGGAATTTTTACAAATGTTATTGTTATAATTGATCTCATATTTTCATATCAATATGAAGAAGAAAAAAATAACTGTGCTCAAAAAAATGGAGGGATGAATGGCTCGCAAGATACAAGTAGTAGTCAATCCGGGTTCGGGACAGCCAAAACCGATCCTGCATACCTTGAACCAGGTATTCAGACCAGCAGGAGTCGAATGGGATATCTCGATAACGCAAGAGAGCGGTGATGCGGAACGATTCGCAAGAGAGGCGGTCGAGGCACAAGTTGATGTAGTAGCCGCATTTGGCGGAGATGGGACCGTGATGGAAGTCGCGCGAGGGGTCATGGGCAGCCAGGTTCCCTTGGCTATCTTGCCAGGTGGGACGGCAAACTTGTTGTCAGTGGAGCTCGGTATTCCCAAAGATCTCACCAAAGCGGCAGAAATCGCAGCCAGCACTGATAGTGCCATAAAATCGATTGATGTCGGAGAGATTGGAGGTACTTATTTCTTGCTGCGCGTGGGATTAGGGATTGCTGCCCAAAAGGTTGAATTTGCGGATCGGGAGATGAAAGATCGCTATGGCATCATGGCATACTCGATCGCTGCTCTCAAAGCAATGAAAGATGCAAAACAGGTGAAATATACCATCAACCTGGATGGTAAGGTGTTCGAGGAAGAGGGTATTACCTGCCTAATAGATAATGCTGGAAACTTTGGTGTCTCAGGTTTTAGTGCCAGTAAGAATATCAGCATGTTTGACGGTCTCTTAGATGTGATCTTAGTGCGAGATAGGAGCTTTCGATCTTTTGTGGCTATTGGTAAAAGTGTCGCGAGTTCGTCCCCAACCCAAGATACAGTTCATCATTGGCAAGCAAAGGAAATACAGATTTCTACCGATCCACCTCAGAGCATCCAGGTCGATGGGGAAATTGGCTGGGAGACCCCGGTTTCCATCAAAGTCGTTCCAGGAGCAGTAAGGGTTTTAACCAGCAGTAATTAATCCTGGCTGTCTTTCATCAATCAATCTGACGAAATTGAGAAATGAATAAAAACTTCATCTCTCGGAGGATGAATGCAGTTATTCGATCTGGGGATCGGAAATTCGACCAGTTCTCGACCAGCTGATTAGAAATAGAATTCCGGGAACCAACACAGGTATTTATATCAGCGGGACTGCCAGCAAACCTCTGCCTTGACCCCCAAAGGCAATGTACATGATGTAGATGGCGATCATACAAACAATCGAAAGAATACTTCCTATGATCCCATCGCCAGACAAGAGCTAAACCTATCACCCAGAGAATCAATATATAGGGGATCAGATTTTCATTTCAGGGGTAATCACCGGTCACTCCTGGGTTCAGTAAGGCTGCCAAGAACTCCGCAATGAAGATTGTTGAACCGATTGCAAATATCACCAGGCTTCAAACGCGGGCAATCTTGCGCATCATATTCGTTTTACGAGAATATTCAGAGAGTGTGGTATTCATTTCTGCATCCAGAATGACCTAGAAAAAAACCGCTGAAGCAGCGGTTATATTTTCCTAATTCTTAACTCCCCCAGCTGTAAGACCTTGTTCTAGATATTTTTCAAATGCCAGGAACAAGAAAACGACAGGTAGAGTCATTACCGTTGAGGCTGCCATGACAACATGCGGTCGAGGGCTGGGATC
>DATKXE010000019.1:0-2297 GCA_035529195.1 Anaerolineales bacterium | reverse complement strand
CTGCAGACAATGCACCACCAAGAGCCCCGATCGGGGTCCGAACCGCATCAATAATCACAGCTTCAGGCATAAGGTTTCTCCGCTTGGTTGGTCAATATCAGTTGGCATGAGCTATCATTGATAAATTAAAAGGCATTCTTGCATGCGAAAGTTCCAAGCACAACTCCCAGATTCTACCATCCCACTCAGCATGACCCGCGCTCGAACTGCAGCCCAGATTGTCGATGCTGGTAAATAAAAAAGAATCTCAAAATTATCGTATACTTATTGTCATCGACAGCACGAGAACATTTCATAAGGTTAATTCCTTTAGAATTTGGAGATTCATTAATGAGTGAAAACAAAAAAGCTGCAGATGTTTTGAATAAAGATGATCTGATCGTCATCACCGGAGCAGGCGGGTTTATTGGTGGTTCCCTCACCAGGTATTTCAGCAACCAGGGTTTTACCCACCTGCGGGCGATCGACAAGAAACCTTTAGCAGAATGGTACCAGCGAGTTCCCGGAGCAGAGTCACTCTCACTGGATTTGAGTCAGCGTGACAATTGCCGCCGCGCAGCTGAAGGGGCTGTCGAGGTCTACAACCTGGCAGCCGATATGGGCGGCATGGGATTTATTGAGAAATTCCGCATTGAGTGTCTGCGCAGCGTTCTGATTAATACCCACATGCTCGAAGCGGCTTATCAAGCTGGAGCCGAGCGATATCTTTTCTCTTCCTCGGCTTGTGCATATAACACCCAGCTGCAGCAAGATCCAAATGTGAGAGCATTAAAAGAAACCGATGCATACCCTGCCTACCCGGAGCGAGGGTACGGTTGGGAAAAATTAATGTCCGAAATCTTTTGCCAGGAGTATTATGCGGAACGAGGCATGAAAACTTTTATCCCTCGCTTCCATAATGTTTATGGTCCCCACGGCACCTGGGATGGTGGCCGGGAAAAAGCTCCTGCCGCGCTCTGCCGAAAAGTGATTACGGCGGTGGACAGCGGGGAGCACCAGATTGAAATTTGGGGCGATGGCAGCCAGACCCGCAGCTTCATGTATATCGCCGATTGCGTCCACGGGATCGATCAAATCATGCACTGTGACGATTTGATCGCAACGCCAATAAATCTGGGCTCCAGCGAATTGGTCTCAATCAACGACTTGGTGTCCATGATCGAAGAGATCGCCAACGTAGAGTTAAAGCGCAGCTATAAGCTGGATGCACCACGTGGTGTAGCGGGTCGCAACAGCGATAACACCATGATCGAACAGGTCCTTGGTTGGGAACCGAATCTACCCCTAAGCCAGGGAATGCAGGAAACTTATACCTGGATTGAGCAGCAGTATCAAGATCGGAAAGCTGGCAAGAGGACAGTCAGTTAATCTCAACTATGAAAAGTGCAGAGAAAAGAGAACGAAAATTAATAAAACAGATCGTCTACACCAACCGGATTTGCGTTGAAGATGGCTTGATCCGATCCAGCGATGGAAACATCTCCATCCGGCTGGAAGCTGATCGCTTCCTGATCTCCCCTTCCGGGCTCTACAAGAGGCGGCTGAAGTGCAAACAGATCCTTGTCGTCAATGGGCAGGGCGAGCTTATTCGTGGAAAAGGCAGCTTCAAGCCTTCATCCGAGCTGCTGATGCACCTGGAAGCCTACCGCCAGAGGGAGGACATCCGCGCAGTGCTGCATGCTCACCCTCCTTACGCAACCGCGCTGACCATAGCCGGTATCCCATTCCCAAACGATATCGTTCCAGAGGTGTTAGCGCTGCTGGGAGAGGTTGCTACAGCACCTTATGCAGCACCTGGAACTCAAGATCTGGCCTTATCGATCCGCGACCCGATCAAAAACCATAACACGGTTCTGCTGTCGAATCACGGCAGCCTGACGGTTGGAAAAACGCTGGAGCAAGCCTTGATCGCTCTCGAGCGCATGGAGCTGGCCGCGCAGTTGTATTACCTTGCGTACAACTTGGGCAAGATAAATCCCCTCCCAGAGGCAGAAATCAAACGTTTGAAAAGTCTATCAGCTGCATAAAATTGATCTTGGACACAAAATATACACATGAAAATACAGGCTTGATCCCGCGCAAAAATCAACTTTATGTCAAAAGAAGTATCGCGATCTAATCCGCACCTTCGAGCTCGAGCAGCCAGGCTTTGGTCTCCAGGCCCTTCCCGGCGCCATAACCATGTAAGCCCCCATCTGCCCCGAGCACCCGGTGGCAGGGGAGCACCAGCGGCATGGGATTGGTCGCCTCTGCCCGGCCTACCGCGCGTGCACCGCGCGGGTTGCCCAATTGGCTGG
>DATKXE010000018.1:0-3595 GCA_035529195.1 Anaerolineales bacterium | reverse complement strand
CCCGGCAGCATCCACCAGCGGCCCTCCTGAGAAACCAGGATAAGGGATCGCATCAGTGCGGATATGCCCTTCCAGTACACCACCGCGCCGGGTATGCACCGGTCCATTGACCGCGCTCACCACACCCAGGCTGGCCTGAATACCATCTTCAGTCGGTCGCCCTAAAGCTAACACGAGCTGTCCTACCCTGGCATCTTGAGTAGCAGGCTCGATCACAGCAGACAGCGCACTTTCCGTGCGGATTACTGCCAAATCACTACCCGGATCACGCCCTACTAACGCGGCTTTTATTTGATCGCCATTTGGGGTAATCACTGGTATATCTTCATCTCGCTCCAGAACGTGGCTGGCTGTGAGCACCAGATCCGGTGCATAAGCGATCCCGCTGGCTGGGAATCGTCTGCGGGCGTTGATTAACACCGTTCCTAGAGCAGCTTTTTCAACTGCGTCTGCCATAGCATCAGAAAACGCGGTTAACACATGATTATTATCTGTTGGGGACATTTGAGGCTCCTTTACTTCGTTGGATTGCTTTCAACAGCATAATACCCCGCAATGTTTCAACGCGCCTCAGCCAATTGGCTAGGTTGCCACCTGGAAGTTATGCTAGGACGAAGGGAAAACCAACCAATTAGATGTCATAAGACCTCCCCCTGCAGTTCAAGTCATCAATATCGAGGAAACAAAGGAAGTTGTGTTGAACTTCTTTGTTTCTGTTGGACTATTTGCCCCCAACAAACCCTTTACTGCAATACCTTAGTCAGGGCAGGTTCGATCACCCAACCGATCACGTCCCGGCCATCGATCTCCAGCAGGACATGCCACCAGTAATAACCCTTGGCCCAAACCCCATTGAGACCATTATCCTTGCCATAAATGATGCCGGGGGTACCCACATCAACGGTTTCGATCAGGCCGTAATTTGTTCCCGGTCCCAGGCGTACATCAACCTGGGTCAAGGTCTTGATGGTCTCGTTCTCGGTAAAAATCGGGGAGAGATCCTTGGGCTCAACAACCACCATCATCATGCCATTGGCCACCAGGCGTTGCAAGATTGCGCCGGTGGTATCCTGGCTGTATGTGTAGTATTCTTCAGTTAGGGGAAGTCCATCCCCCGATAGCCGCTCCACAGGATCGGGAGTACTGGCTGGTGCGAACTGAAGAAAACCTTCCTGGGGACCAAACTGACCAGATTGAAGGCTTGATCCTGATTTCGTGACAAACGGTAGGAAATAGCGATTCTTACAAATCACGATATTGCAGTAGGTATTGTTTTTCACCTCACCGTTAACAACCATGGTCGAGGAGCCGCCCCCATCTTGAGCAATTCCGTACGTGGCTCCTAACTCATCTTTGGCAAAGTTTGCCAGCTGCGGGATCGTCATGCCAAGGGTGTTGAGTTCATCACGCCCATCAACAACAATGAAGTAGATGTAATCATCATTAAAGACGATCGCCGTGCGCGGATCGCGCACATTGGCTTGCGGGTCGCTGGAGAAATCCTGGACCACCCCCGCTTTTAAGAAGTAAAAAGCGCCGCTTATGCTGGCATATGTGTAATCCCAGTTATTTTGTGGATAAGCCCCGCAGTCCTTGATTTTTTGGGAAATGCCAATTTTGTCACCGAGCTTCCACAAATTCAAGAATTCAGCCTTCTTTGTGCCATGCAGGGACAATACCACGTGATCAAATGGTATGGGTGTTGAGCCCTTATTCGAAATCTTGACGATATCACCCTTTTCCGCGGCTGCCATGTGGCTGTATGGGACGATCAAGGATGGGCGCTTCAGCTGGACCAGCACTTCGATAGCATCGGAGGAAGTGGTTGTGCCCGTATCGACGCCGTACTGCGGCGTATACAGAATGAATTCATTCGATCCACGGCTCACGTTGATATCATCGAATCCCAAACTGCCAATATCGCTATCGTTTCGATAAAAAGTGACTTGCTGCTTATTATCGGGTTGTTCAACACATTCCCCAATAAAAGCGCTGCGATCCAGGTTCCAGGCAAAACCGCTGCCGCTCTGCAGCTCTGTAAAACGCTTAGAAAACCAACCTGAATGCACCTGCCCGCTCCAGGGGACGCCAGCTGGCTCAAAGGGAGGCCCAAAATAAAAGCCATTAATTGCCACAGCCACCTGGTTTGTGTTTCCCCAGGTTTGGTCCCAGTAGTTGAGTGCCCCATCATAACGCTGCGCCATGCTGCTTACCGTCTCACCGCCCCCTGAAAGCCTTCCCTGGCCAATGCTGCTCTCAAGAGTCACCTGGAGGTTGCTGCGGTCCATGCGGGTGACAAACACATTAACCGGATCTGGCAGCTGGTATTCACGGTATTCGATTCCTTCTGCCACCGGATCACCCCATGCTTCAGCTGCCTCTTGAGCACCAACCAGCGGTGCACCCAGCGACAGCAGCAATGCAGACAATATCACATACGATAACAGCTTCATGAGGTCTCCTTGTTCAGCACCATTAATTCAGGTTGATCTTATAAACGATTTTTCCAGGTCTGGCAAGGTTGAGATGCCACGGGTTCGGAGGGCATTTCTGGTAAACACCTATGATTTAACCTTTGTTTACAATACATTGCAAAGGCAATATAATAAACCACCCTTACAGGTATGCTATAAATAATTTGTAACCCTGATGCAACAACATCAGCAAGGAAACCAAGCTAATGGAAAAGCCTACACCAAAAGAAATTGAAGGTTTTTGGCGCAGCTACCTGACCACCGGAGAGTTCGAAAAGGAACGGCGCCAACGCCATTTCTTCAGATTGCTCCCCGGTACGCCGCGCTGCAAGAATTGTTATGCACCATTTCAAGGGGCAGGACATATTGTGGTTAAGGCTTTTTATGGGAAAGAACCCTCGAAATTAAATCCCCAGCTTTGTAATATATGCGAGCAGTTTGCCCGGCAATATCAGGGTGGAGCAGAGATAGAGCTATCCTTGCTTTTTGCAGATGTGCGCGGTTCAACCACTCTGGCTGAAACGATGAATCCCACCCAATACAGCCAGCTGATCAACCGTTTCTACAAGGCTGCCACTCAGGTCATGGTTAACTCGGATGCATTAATTGACAAGATCATTGGCGATCAAGTAGCTGGCATGTATGTGCCCGGCTTTGCAGGGAAAGAACACGCTCGCCGGGCGATCGAAGCCGCCCAAAAGATTCTTCAAGTGACCGGCCACGAGGATCCAGCCGGACCCTGGATTGAATTGGGCGCAGGGGTGCATACCGGGACGGCATATGTGGGTTCGCTTGGATCAGAAGAAGGCACCACCGACATCACCGTTTTAGGGGATACTGCCAATATCGCCGCGCGCTTATCAACCAATGCCGGGGTCGGGGAGATCCTGATCAGCGAGACAGCATTCTCTGCAGCAGCTATCCAATTGGGTGATCTGGAAAAACGAAATTTATCTTTGAAGGGCAGAAGCGAACCCTTGTTGGTATGGGTTCTGCCAAGCTGAGTGCAGGACCAAATCTGGTCTATAATTATGGTCAATAAAGATTTCATTGTTCACAGGAGATAACCAAATGCGCGAAAAAAGCATCGCTTTACTCAATAAAGCTGTTGCGGATGAATT
>DATKXE010000017.1:0-2828 GCA_035529195.1 Anaerolineales bacterium | reverse complement strand
AAAAGACAGTTGCGACATCCATAAAATAACACATCATTGACCTGCATGCTGCGCAAATGTAAAAATTTCACTATTACATTAACTTTATAATTAGAAAAGGGATGAATTGTGGAAAAGCGAAAAATGGAAAAGCGAAAAATTGTTGGAAGTTCTGTGTTGTGGATTTTACTTATCTTTATGTCTCTCTCGATAAGAGCAATCGGGGCGATAGACATCTATGTTGCAACGGATGGCAACGATGGTAACGATGGGACCATCAGCGCACCTTTTGCAACTCTGACTAAAGCTCGGGATACGATTCAGGCCATGAGACCCGGCCCGATAGGGATCAACGGTGCAACTGAGGTAACCATAGCGGCACGGGTCTATCCTGATGCCAAAGACAGCAACGACGGCATTGTGTCTTGTACGGGCAGTACCTACTTCGCCCTGCTGTTTTCCGGCTACGGCGTAGGCAAGCCGCTCGAGTGCAGAGCGATGGGAACCAGTCTTTTGGGGCCGGACAATTCCTGTCCTGTCGGAGATTGGTATTATGTTGCCTGTGTATGGAAATCCGGGCAGATTCACAAGCTTTATCTTGATGGTGAAGAAGTAGCCAGTAATCCTTCTCCCCCCTCCGGCACGATTAATGCCAGCAGTTGGTACCTTGGAACGGATAGACTCATTTCCGGTCGCTATCTTGACGGTCAAACCGAGGATGTTTATATCTGGGACAGGGCGTTATCCCCCTCAGAGATAGCCGGATTGGCGGCAACAACCCCGGTTATTCCTTCGGATTATGAGATGAGTTATCCTGATTTAACTGATTTCAATAACGCGACCAGTATCGAGATTGAGCAGTATATACCTCCATTTTCGGATGCAATTAACGTATGGCTTCGCGGCGGTCGTTATCCGATTACAAGCACTCTGAATTTGTATTCATTCGATTCCGGATCGGCCGATAAACTGATCACCTATAGCGCATATTCGGGAGAAGATGTAATTTTAGATGGAAGCAAAGATGTTGGCTCAAGCGGATTTACAGTAACCTCGGATACCAAGCTGCAAACTGCCGCTCGGGGAAATGTGTATGTTAAGACTATCACAGATCCTACGCTTATAAGTCTCCTTGAAAACCCAAACGCGCAGATCAGTTTTAATGATATAATGATGCATCAATCGCGTTTCCCCAATGTAGCATTTGACGAAGTTACCAAATATGTCAATGATATACAGATTGGCACGCAGGGAACCCCGAGCAATCCTCTCGGTGCGGTTGTCGGTATGTATATGACTTTTAACGGTGACTGGCACACGGAGTTGGGTCGGATTCAAAAAGCCAGAATGAGAGGCTATGTCAGTGCAGATTGGCTCAAAGAAACCCTTAGAGTTCATTCGGTAGCCACTGATAACAAAATTACGCTAATGGATGGAGCGGCTTATGGATTCGGCAACGCTCATGTGCTAAGAGCGTTTGTTGACAATCTTCTTTGCGAGATTGACGAGTCCGGCGAATGGTATTTTGACGACACGGATGATAAATTATATCTGTGGCCATATACTACGATAACGGAAGATACCGTTGTGGGTGTATGGGCAGGGCCAGACATGTTTAACATCGTTGGCGGTAAGAATTTACGAATCGAAAACATGACCATGCAGTGTGCAGGGTACAGTGAAAACCAATTCGTTAACATGGACAGTTGTTCTAATGTAATTGCTGTCGGTTGTACTTTCCGTTACAGCCCTCCAGGGACGGTAGCTGTGAATATACTTGGAGAGTGCAGGGATTGCGGAATTTTGAGTTGCGATTTTTATGATATTGACAACGCCAGCAGGCTTTATGGCGGTATCGCAAACAACTCTTCCATAACTCCAGGCAACAACTTTATTGAAAACTGCCATTTCACCCAGGTTTACTCCAAGAGTTTTTATGGTAAAGTTTCCGGTATAAATGGCGCGGGTAATATATTCAGAAATAACCTGGCGCATAACCATAATGGTCAAATTATTACAGCGGCCGGTCCCGATCACCTGTTTGAATATAATGAAATATTCAATACGGGAGTCGAAGAAGGGGATGGCGGATCAATCTATCAGGGCGCTTCGTTTACCAGCGTAAACACAATAGAGCATAATTTCTGGCATCACATCATCTGTATTCCTGAATTGTATGAAAGGGCTGCGATTTTCTCAGATGATGGTGACTGCTTTGATACTGTTACAGAAAACGTCTTCTACAAGGCAGGAACAGCGTTTAAGATGAACGCTGGTGCTGGCCATACAGCCGATGGTAATGTGACGCTGGATTGCCGTATGTCTTTAAATACCCTGGGTACATCTTCAAGTTCTTCAATCAGCATGTATAATATCAACATGGACCATATAGATAACCGCACGGTAGCCAAAGACGCCCACCTTATGAAGGCTTTTCCATATTTTGGTATTGATGGCTGGGAAACCACGGTCAGTTCCACGAATTGGAATAACCATATCGCTTCATTCTGGCGTAACAGGTATCCGGTTATGAACAGTTTGTTCAACCAGTGGTGGAGTGATAAGTCGATGTTAAAGTATTCCACTTTCACAGACACTGTCGAATACAGCAACTACTATGGTATTTCTGTGGGAAGTGAGGCAACAGTAACAGGGACAACAAGTTTGTCGGATCTTAATGACTTTGTCGATCCATCAGTGATGAATTTCAAATACAAGGAACCACGTCCTTCATGGGCTCATGATATTCCATTTGAAGATATCGGGCTTTATGTTGACAGCTACCGCACAACAGTTCCTGTCAAAGACAATTATCGTAAGATTGTCAAGGATCACTGGACAGGTACTGC
>DATKXE010000016.1:0-3130 GCA_035529195.1 Anaerolineales bacterium | reverse complement strand
GCCCGGGCAGAATCAAGACGCTGTAAAAACTCTTTGTCCATCTTGACCTCACCACAACACCTGCAGGCAAATTCTTTTAATTGGAAATATTTTAGTTTCATTCCGTTATAACAATCCTCGCATAGTTTATCGTGGTTTTCGTTTATGTGGATGCAAAACGTCTCACATCGGCATTGGTCACAGCGCACATCAATCAGCCTCCCTCACCGCACGTTTAATGAGTTCAAAAAATTGCTCCGGTGACATCTGCTTGCTCTCAATCTTTTTCACCGAATCTTTGATGTGTTCGATATCCTTCTTGACAACCTCGATCTGCTTTGCGTTTTCCTTTCGCTCATCATTCGCTTTCGCCGAAACGTCCATGCCGTGCAGGATAAACATTGCGATTATGACAAGCAGGGAAAGGGTGGTTCCGGTAAGGGCTTTCCATCCCACTTTTTTGGGCAATGTCTTTTTGATTTCAGATTGGCAGTCCAGAACGTCTTTCATTTCTTTGCAGTCGTAGGGACATTTATCGCCCATATTTTCACCTTGCATTTTCGGCTCTCTCCTGATATCGGACATCAGCCTTTAGCCACTCTATCGGTTATCGGTTAGGATCGGCGCATCGTGTCGGCGCTGCGTCGATCCGCTTCTTACTGTATTACTCCCGTGCAAACACCCGCTGAAAATCCACCGGGGGGTATTGGGCCTACGTCCGTTTGAATCACTATGGCCTTGTTTGCGGCCAAGTTGGTTGTCGGGGTAAAGTTAGACATGGCGTTACTTGCCGCATCTGCAATCGTTCCAGCTATCGTTTTTACCGTAAGGTCGGCTGATATATCCCCATCCTGTACGGTGTAATTACAGGTTCCGCTTGATGCCGCCGTAACGGTAAACGTACAAGTTCTGTCGGTATCTCCCGTTTCAAGAGTCACGGTTACATTTCCGTCACTCGTTACAACCTCAGAGAAATACACATCTATGTCTATGACCTCATCGACGCCATATGTCCCGTTGGCCTTGTCGGAATTGACACTAAGGATGGTCGGGGCGGTTTCATCGGCTCCGGTCAATGGATGAGGGTAGGTATAGGGGGTATATGCTGGCATTTCTGTTTCATCATCGTAATAATCAGGGTTGTCTTCTCCACCATGATTTGTATTTGCAATATAGTCCGCTATATCAACAGACCCACACTCTTCCGCCGTTGCCTTGCCAGGGGATACCACAACAGCCCGGTCTAATACATCATCCCCATTTGTATCTATCTGGTTATTCCATAAATACAAGGGTTCGCTTCCCTGGTCTTTACCCCTGCCGATCTGGTCATAGCAAGGATAGCCCTCACCCCCCGGACAGCAACCATCAATACAACCACTTTCGGTCATGCGATAGTCTGTTAGCTTAATCTCGGTGAAAAACCCGCCGCCATCATCATAGAGTTCGTTGTCATATATTACGCCCGTACCGCCACGGATGTTCATTCCAAAAATCCAGTCACCATCAGAGTAAAGTTTATTTGAGTATATTTCGTAATGACGCGCTGACTGATGCCCGGATTCAAAGCAATGTCCATGCACATCAATATCCATGCCTCGTACAGTATTATATCGAAATACAGTTTTAGCACCGAAAATAGACGTTAATGCATGCAACCCATACCCATCAAAACTATTCGTTTCTACATATACAGCGTTGGCATTTCCGTATTCGGGATTTTCAGTCCAGGTCGTATTGCTTGCTTTAACATTAATAACCTCATTGGCAGCGTTGTCGAATGTGTTGTTATCTATTACGCCATATGTGCCATACCCACTAACACGGATAGCATTGGCTATGTCGCCAGAACTGGCATTGGTGAAAGAATTGTGGTCAATCCTAAACTCACTGTCGCCACTAATCAGAATATGATAAGGTCGATTATCCGAAGTCCCTGGCCTGAAATTTAAAGCTGTGATCCGCAGACTTGCAGCGGTATCGGAGATAGAACAGTGAAACATGGCGGTGTATTGCGAGGTTACACCGTTTAGAATCGTTGTGCTTCCAGATCCTTGCCCTTGAATTATCAACTCCTTCGTAATAGACACTTGTGTTGACATGGTGGATTCTGCCGCTGTGATATTTATCGTATCCCCAACACTGGCGGCGGTTACAAGCGCCTGCATCTCTGCTGAATCGCAGTTGCCATCATCACCACAATTATAAGATGTGGCAAAGATTGAACTTGGAGTTAGTAGTAATAAAAATAAGATAATGATCTTTTTTATCATGGAGTGTCCCTGTAGTCATTGTAGGTTTTTATAAAGTCAATTTTAACAACACCATTTACAGCTGCGGTATTTCCGACCCTATAGCCGTCTGTTGTTGGTTGGCCTGTCCATGTAGTTAATGTGCTGGTATATTCCCTGTCTTCTATAGGGGTTTCTGCCCAATCATCCGTTCCCGCCCAAACTGTTAGGGTTACATAGGGAGACGAGGCTTCTCTCCATCTAACTCGCACCTTGTAAAGTGTATCTACTGCTAAATCAGCGGAATTTGTGGATATTGCGTCTGCATCATAACCCCCACGATATGAAAATGTCATTTCATCGGCACCCTCAAGAAATAAGTTTAACCAGTTTCCAGCTGGAGGTACAACAAACCATATCTTTAGATCGTCAATCCATGTAGTGACTGTAAATTGTATAAAAGTTGTCCCTACAGAACCAACCACCAAATCATTTGAACTGACATCAAAGCTATAATAATCCGCACCATCCTCCCCGGTGTCTGTCGTTATTACCTCACCGCTGGTTATCCCAACCGTGCCGTTTGCGGAAGCCTCTGAATCTCCCGCTGAACATCCACACGGAGAATACCCGGTGTCACCTACAGTGGGATCATTACAATACCACGAAAATAAAAGCGCACCGGTGCATGAATCGCAGGAGGGCTCACCGGAAATCCCACTTCCAATTAAACTGATTGCGCTAACGGGACTGCTCAATCCAAAAATTAGAAGACAAATTAAAATAAATCGTTTCATATAATCCCTATGGCAAACTGAAAACGGCGGTACAGGATAAGCCCTTCTGAACCGCAGTTGTTACAGCGTTTACATCAACGTAAATATTATCCCCGGTTGCCAGATCATCATAAGATGCGTCCA
>DATKXE010000015.1:0-8006 GCA_035529195.1 Anaerolineales bacterium | reverse complement strand
GGTAGTCGAAGCTTTTCGACGTTCTGGCAACCAACCTGAGTGGATGATCTTAACTGTACTTCCGGTTATCCCCCCTGACTTGCGCCCAATGGTGCAGCTTGATGGCGGCAGATTTGCTACATCTGACCTCAACGACCTTTATCGGCGGGTGATTAACCGCAATAATCGCTTGAAGCGTCTTTTAGAATTGGGGGCACCAGATGTGATAGTCCGTAATGAAAAGAGGATGCTCCAAGAGGCGGTTGACTCTCTTATTGATAATTCCCAACGAGGTAAGGCTCTTTCCCGACGGGGTAGACGGGAGCTGAAATCACTCAGCGATATGCTCAAGGGCAAGAAAGGTCGCTTCCGCCGAAACTTGCTTGGAAAACGAGTTGATTATTCAGGTCGCTCAGTGATCGTCGTTGGACCGAGCTTAAAACTCTACCAATGCGGTTTGCCAAAGAGCATGGCGCTTGAATTGTTCAGACCGTTTGTGATTTCACGTCTGGTATCTCATAATTATGCAGCCAATGTACGCGGAGCAAAGCGATTCATTGAGCGCAATCGACCTGAGGTGTGGGAAGTTTTAGAAGAAGTCATCAAAGAAAGACCGGTCCTGCTCAATCGAGCACCGACTCTACATCGATTAGGAATTCAAGCATTTGAGCCCATATTAATTGAAGGCAGTGCAATTCAGCTTCATCCTCTGGTGACAACTGCGTTCAATGCTGATTTTGATGGGGATCAGATGGCAGTCCACGTGCCTTTGTCTCAAAAAGCCGTTTGGGAAGCAAGGGAATTAATGTTATCTTCCCGCAATTTATTAAAACCAGCAGATGGAGAACCGATTATCAGTCCATCCAAAGATATGGTCTTAGGAGTTTATTACTTGACTACCGGAGGTGAAGAGCGGGATCACTTGGGCGATGGTCGAATTTTTGGCACAATTGATGAAGTTGAAATGGCATACCAACTTGGCCATGTGGAAGTACACACCAAGATTAAACTGCTCACCCATACCTGGTATGACGATGAAAATACTCGTCTGCCAGAGCCCGAACAACGATTAATAGATACTACGGTCGGTCGGGTGCTTTTCAATCAAGTTCTACCTGAGGAAGTTCGATTTGTGAACCAGGTGTTGGAAAAAGGTGGCCTAAAAGATTTGGTTGCGGATCTGTATGGAATTGTCGGAGAGGATGGCACTCCGGATGTAGCAGATGCAATCAAGGATATTGGTTTTGCCTACGCTACGCAATCTGGTATTACATTAGCTGTTTCAGACATAACTGTGCCCCCTGAGAAAGGGGAGATTATTGCCGAATCATTAGAGCGGGCGGAAGGGATCCAGCGCGATTTCAGGCGTGGTTTGCTGACCGAACAAGAACAAAACGAGCGGTTAATTGAGATTTGGCAAAAGACAACCAATGATCTTTCTAAAAAAGTTAAAGATAATCTCGATCCCAATGGAAACCTGGCCTCAATGGCGAATTCTGGTGCCACCAAAGGTGGATTCCAGCCAATTTCCCAGCTCGCAGGTATGCGCGGTTTAATGGCTGATCCTTCCGGCCGTATTATTCCACTTCCAATTCGATCAAACTTCCGCGAAGGTTTAACAGCCCTTGAATACTTCATATCTACTCATGGAGCCAGGAAAGGTCTGGCGGATACGGCATTAAGAACTGCTGATGCAGGTTACTTGACACGCCGTTTGGTGGATATTGCCCAGGATGTGATCATAAATGACGAGGATTGTGATACCTTCGAAGGTCAGATGATCAGAAGCTCGGATGATATAGCCGGGCAATCGATGGGAGTCCGAATATTTGGTCGTTTTGCTGCCGATTCAGTGATTGATCCAAAAACTGGTGAAGTCATCGTTGACCGGGGTGAGATGATCAATCACGATCAAATCCACCGGATTATGGATGCTGAGATAGACGAGGTGCTTGTTCGCTCCCCCTTGACCTGTGAGTTGACTCATGGAATTTGTGCGACGTGTTATGGTTTGGATCTGGGGAGAGGAAAGATAGTTGAGGTTGGCTCAGCAGTAGGTATTGTTGCAGCTCAATCAATTGGTGAACCCGGTACGCAGCTGACTTTAAGAACTTTCCATACCGGTGGTGTTGCAGCGGTTGGAGACATCACGACTGGTTTGCCCCGTGTAGAAGAGCTATTTGAAGCCCGAATGACACCAAAAGGTGAAGCGGTTGTAACGGAAATCGCTGGTATTGCTTACGTGGAACAATCGGATCGTTATAGTGATTTAAGAGTTGTCAGGGTTGAACACAGCGAAATGATCGCTGAGGAGTATGATCTTCCTTCTGGTTATACCATCACCATTGAGGACGGCGGTGAGGTCAAAGAAGGAGAAGTGTTGGCAAGCTTGGAAGAGGCCAACATAACCGCTCAAAATGCAGGTCGGGTGCGCATTGAACAATCGGACGATAGAGAAACAGAAAAAGTTGTTGTGTCTTATGAAATTAGCCAAGAAGAGGAATATGAAATTCCAAGTAATTCGCGATTGTTAGTTAAGAGTGGCGATCATGTAGAACCAGGTCAGCCATTAACAGAGGGTTCTCTAAATCCCCATTTGATCTTGAGGATACAAGGACGACATGAATGCCAGAAATACCTGTTGTCCGAAGTCCAGAAAGTTTACCGATCCCAAGGACAAAATATCCATGATAAACATTTTGAAGTGATAACTCGCAAAATGATGTCAAAGGTTCAAATTACGCGTCCTGGTGACACAACTTACCTTCCAGGAGATTTGGTAAATTACCTTGAACTGAAAGGAGAAAATGAGCGCTTGCTAGGTGAAGATCTGCTACCCGCGAGATATCTGGAGATTTTGATGGGAATCACTAAAGCATCTTTGAGTACAGAATCATTTCTGTCTGCATCTTCCTTCCAGCATACGATCAAGGTTCTTGCCCAGGCAGCCATCGCAGCTACTGACGACCCTCTATTTGGTCTGAAAGAGAATGTGATCATTGGTAAATTAATTCCAGCAGGAACGGGATTCGTACCGGGTCGATTTGCAGAGGAAGAGATAGAGGAAGTTCTCCAAGAGGAGGAAGTTCTCCAAGAAGAAGAAGAACTCAAGGAAATAATTCTTGCTGAAGCTGTATCGGAGGAAAGTTTAGAGAAATCACCACCGCCAATCGCAGCTGATTAAATCGGATTGAAAATAAGCACAGGTAATGACTCGCCAAGAGAATTCTTGGCGAGTTTTTTTGTGAATTATATAGTTCCATTAAATCTTGCTAGTATGCAACTTTTCTATAGTTTACACGTATACTTAATCAAGAGTGAGAATAACTCGACCAATTTTTCAAGTGGCTATAGACCCACAAAACCTGAATAAGGTGTGGTTTGAGGAGCAATGCGTTGCCAGAAATAGAATCTGAAAAACTGATTCTGGCTCAGAATGGAAATGTGGACGCATTTTCTGAAATAGTTAATGTCCACCAAAACGCTGTATACAATTTGTGCTATCGGATGCTGGGAGATCCATACGAGGCAGAGGATGCAGCACAGGAGACTTTCCTGCGAGCGTATAAAGCCATGAAGAGCTTTGACAGAAAAAGATCGTTTACCACTTGGTTATTATCCATCGCCGCTCATTATTGTATCGACATGCTGCGAAAAAGACGATTAAATATTATTCATATTGAGGACACTCCCTACCTCGAAATCCCGGATCCAGGTTCAAATCCTGAAACATCACTCACAGAAAGTGAACAACAAAAACGTATTCGTTCATTATTAAACGTGCTTAGTGATACCGACCGGGCTATTGTAATTATGTATTATTGGTATGAGTTCTCCTATGGAGAAATTGCTAAAGCTTTGAAATTATCGACCAGTGCAGTTAAAAGTCGAATACACCGCGCAAGATCTCAGCTGGCGAAATCCTGGATTGAAAGGAATCAGACCTTATCAGGTTTGGAAAGGCAAACATATGAATCACAAGCCCTTTGAGTCGTGGTTAGTTGCGGATGAACCGCTGATGCCAGACCAGGAGTTCGACCTCCAAGAGCACCTTAAATCCTGTGAATCATGCCGTCGGTTGCAGTCCTCCTGGCAGGAAGTCGAGGGTTTATTTGGAGAACTTCTGATCGAACAACCTCAACCCGGTTTTACTGAACGCTGGCAAGTTCGTTTGGCGGAAGAAATTTCTCGGGAAAAGGAAAGACAACAACTACAGTCATCTTGGGTGTTCCTGGCATCTACAACAGGAACCGCGTTCGTGATTTTAGTTATCATGTCAATTAGATTCTTTACTACAGTTCAAACCCCAACCCAGGTTTTTGTTTCTGGGATGGCGCTAATCGCGGGTCTCCTAAATTTGACCGCAGCTATTCAGGGCGCGGTAGTGCCATTATTGGAAGTATTTTTTGTGAGTGTACCAACACAATGGTGGTTGTTCCTGGTCGTCGGTGCTTTTGTATTAACCTTAGTACTGACATTTTCAACATTAAGATTCCTAAGTTCAAGGAGGGTTTCCCTATGAAGAAGTATATGAAGTACATATTATTAATTGTCACATTGATGGTGCTGGCCATTCCTGGTACAGCAATGGCAAAGGAATTACATGACGATCGAGTTGTCGCTGGTGGGACTTTCACGCTTGACAGTGGTGAAATATTGAATGGCAGTTTAATCGTATTTGGTGGAACTGCTGCAATTGAAGAGGACTCTATCGTCGAAGGTGATGTCGTTGTTCTGGGTGGGATTGTTAGCGTAAATGGTTCTGTGGAGGGAAATTTGGTTGGCGTAGGAGGGGTGGTCAACCTAAAGGAAAACGCAACCATTAATGGCGATTTAACAACCATAGCTGCAACGTTGAATCGTGAGCCAGGCGCTCAAGTTAGCGGACAGGTGATAACTGGTATCGATGTCCCAGCTTTATCTTTTATACCGGGCACAATCGATATTCCACAATTTACCCAATTTGAACCAGTATTTAATCCGGTTGCGTTTACATTTTGGCGGGTAATCTGGTTCATTTTCCGCACCTTATTATGGGGTGCTTTAGCTGCCCTTATCACAATGTTCCTCCCGAATCCAACCAAGCGGACATCAAAAGCGATTGTGGATCAACCTGTAATGGCTGGAGGGGTTGGATTACTGGCAATAATTCTGACTCCAATCGTTTTAGTACTGCTGGCAATAACTTGCATTCTTTCACCAATCAGCTTACTTGGAGCTTTAGCGCTGGTGGTGGCATGGCTTTTCGGACGGATTGCGATTGGACTTGAAATTGGTATGAGAATAGCTAAATCAATTGATCGTGATTGGTCGGTTCCTTTGGCAGCAGGTGTTGGCACATTCGGCCTCGCATTAGTTGTTGACAGTGCAGGAACATTCATCCCATGTGTAGGTTGGTTGATTCCAACTATCGTGGGTTTGTTTGGCCTCGGTGGTGTAATACTAACTCGCTTTGGTACCCATGATTATCCATCAGTAGATGAGGTGGGTGAATTAAATGGGCAAGCAATCCCAGCTGAGGTAATCGAGTCGACTGATACACCAGCCCTCGAAGATGAAAACTTGACAGTTGATTCTCCGGATGAGATACCTGATCCGAGTGGTGATAAATGAGATAGATTACTCAGATAAAAAGTATGTTTTCTTGGTACACAACATATATTCCCTCCTCTCAAGGTCTAATTCTGATCTAAGAGGAGGGAAATATTTTCCAGCAAAGTATATTAACAAAACCCTGATTTTGAAATTTGGGAGTAAAGAGTTAAGATTTATAACCGAATAATTTCAGAGCTGCCTCATCGTTGCGCCAATTCTTGCGAACTTTAACCCGTAGACTTAAATATACTTTGCGCCCGATCAATTCTTCGACCTTTTGCCGGGCATCAATCCCAATTTTTTTTAATTTTTCCCCACCCTGTCCAATGACTATTCCTTTTTGGGATTCACGTTCCACAAATAATGTGGCCGCGATATAAGATGTGTTCTCATCCCGATCTTTAAACTCGTCTATTCTCACTGCGATGCTGTGAGGAACTTCTGCACGCAGATTATACAATAGAGCCTCGCGGATCAAATCTGCTGCAATCTCTCTTTCATATAGATCGGTCAATTGATCTCCCGGAAAGAAGGGCGGTCCTTCAGGCAGGTGGGAAACGATAATATCAACCAAGGCATCAAGATTATCACCCTGAGTGGAAGAAACCATGACCGCATCAGCACAAGGAACAAATTCTTGATAGAGTTCTTTATGATGCTCGTTGATTTCGCTGGAGTTTATATCTGCTTTATTCAATGCCATGATGATCAAAACTGAGCGTCGAGCAGCAGAGAGTGCTTGAGCCAACAGATGGTCCTCCTCGCCCGGTGCCTCACTCAAGTCAACCAGGAACAGGATAAGATCACTCTCTTCAACCGTCCGGAGAGCCTCCTGAACCATTTTCTTGCCAAGTTTATGAATAGGATTATGAAATCCCGGAGTATCAACGAACACTATTTGGGCATGGTCAAGTGATAGGATCCCCATTTGAGTCTTTCTGGTTGTTTGCGGCCAGGGTGAAGTCGCAGCAATTTTCGTGCCCAACAGCTGATTGATAAGCGTTGACTTACCCACATTTGGGCGTCCCATGACAGCTACAAAACCGGATTTGAAATTTGAGGGAAATTGATCCATGACATTATTCTATCATTTGGGAGGAGATAATCTAAAAAATATTCGCAATGAATATGAGGTTAAGGTGATGCTCTGTGGCATCATCTGATGAATTCTTAAGGATCAAAATATGTTAAATGGATAATAATCTCAGTATTTGGCCAGGTTTTCACAAATAGTCATTTTACCTTCTCCCTGTAAATGAGGGGTATTCCCTTCATGGAATGAATAATCTGCTGTATAAAATCTGCACAGAATCTGCCGTCAATAAAATGACTATAAAAGGGTGCTGAGCCAAGAGATTGTATCCACTTCAGGACTCGAGATTGACAGAGACATCATCAAGAATAAAAGGCTGGAAGAAAAGGATATTGTCATTGATATCGGGAATTTGTTGTTTGAGATGAGCGAAGGGGGTTGATCTGTCTCAAGGTCTTGTAATCAATATGGGCTCCAGGACTCATATGGCTTCCAATCCTCAGGTTGTTGGATTCCAGCCAATTCTATCAATCGCTCTATAAAGTCTTCATACCCAAACCCCATAAAAAGTATAGTATCTCCTGGACACCGCACATCGGCAATGAGGCAATTCGAATTCGGTTGTGTCAACCCAAAGTAGAAATGTCCTATTAATTCCAAAGTACAGCTGTCCTATTTGGGAGGACATCTACATCAATCCGAAGATGGAGCGGGTTCATTCTGAGCGACCTTAGAGACGGGTTTGCTTCTTTCGAATTGTCCATATCTACGCCAGGGGTGGTTTTTACCAGGCTTGTAGGGTTTCTTGAGTTTGTGGTCGATATCTTTACTAGACACCACTTCAGCCTGCCGGAGCTGTTTCTGATAGATCGTGTACTCAAGTGGTTGACCTTTGTAGAGGATTTCAATCTTTCCTTGATTATTTTCACACACAGTGACTGACGCCTTACGCATGGCATAACTGGGCCGGGAGGTCTGGATCTGGTAGACCACATTCTTGTACTGCAGGGTCAAGTTCTTAGATAGGTTGCGGTGTTCCTGTAGGGTGAAGACCCGCTCCAGATCTTCCTTGGTCCCCAGTGAGCGGTGTGCATCTTGAGAACTCCTTGGCTGAACCGAAAAGCGAGCATTGTAATCGGTCATAAACTCTGCTGCGTATTCATTGGCGGCTTCGATACTGGAGATGCCTCGTAATCGCATCTCTTTCACCAGCCGATCCTGCAAGATTTGGTTAGCTCGCTCAACACGTCCTTTGGCCTGGGGTGTATTGGCGCAAATGATTTCGATGTCTAATTCCTTCATCGCTCGACCAAACTGGGTCATCCCGCTGCCGGTCAAGGCATTCTTGATATTGACCTTGAAGATGCTGTTTTTGTCGCTATAGAATGCCACTGGCTTA
>DATKXE010000014.1:0-2991 GCA_035529195.1 Anaerolineales bacterium | reverse complement strand
CCCCGGCACGGCTATGATATCGAACAGGTCATCGAAGCGCGGGGCATGCGCGAATGGACAGAGATCGGTTTTTCATCCATCTATTACTTGCTTAATAAGCTGGAGAAGGATGGCATGATTGAAAGCCACCTCCAGCAACCGGAAGGGAGAGGGCCTGCTCGCAAGGTCTATCGCATCACCCAGCTGGGCAGGCAGGCACAAATAGATGGCACATTGGCAGCTTTATCGACACCACAAAGTGGCTCTACGCCATTCTTGTTGGGCTTATCGAATTACCTTGTTTTACCCAAGGAGCAATTATTATCAGCCCTGTACTCGTACGCAGCCCAGCTCGATGAGAATTTGAACCACATGCTGCAGCGAGCGAAAAAGCAGCGCCCCCTGCCGCCCTTTGTCGAAGCCATGTTTAATTACAGCCAGGTTTTAGCGGAAGCAGAACTCAAATGGATTCGTATCTTCATCCAGGAAGTGGAGGCTGGAAATGTCTAAGGTTGATTTCAAGAAAGAGCTCAGTGAATTCTATTCTCCACCAGCGAAATTTGTGATTGTAGACATCCCCGAAATGCGGTTCCTGATGATTGAAGGTCATGGTGATCCGAATGTCGCCCAAGAATATCAAGATGCCGTTGGTGCACTATACGCGCTGGCATACAAGATCAAATTTATGAGCAAGAATCAGTTGGGAAAGGATTATGTTGTACCACCCCTCGAAGGTTTGTGGTGGGCTGAAGATATGGAGGCTTTCACCACAGCTCGCGATAAATCTCAGTGGGATTGGAACATGATGATTACGACCCCTGAGTGGATCACTTCCGAAATGTTTGTGGAAGCTTTAGAACTGGTTCGAAAGGGCAAGAACCCGGTCGCAATGGACAAAGTGCGCCTGGAAAGCTACCATGAGGGGCTTTCCGTACAGATCATGCATATTGGCTCTTATGATTCTGAAGGTCCTACATTAATGAAGCTGCACAGGGAATTTATTCCCAATAATGGCTATGTTGAGAAAGGTAAACACCATGAAATCTACCTTGGTGATCCGCGCCGGGTTGCACCAGAAAAACTCAAAACTGTGCTGCGCCAACCAGTCCGTAAAGTATAAACTTATGGGATTGAAGAATGAAACGGATTGAACTGCCTCACAAAATTTGTGCTTGTTCCTGCATGATCAATGGTCTGGAAGACCTGTATGAATACGAAACCGGCGTCCGATTGCCGGATTGGCTGCTGCTCCACTTAAGTGGGTTGTTGGGTTTTGTTTATATCAAGAACAAAAATGCCCCCACACCGCGCATGGTCTTCTGGGGTTCGAATCTTGCCAAATACCAGTATGAAACCCTGGCAGACCTGGTTGGATTTCAATGGCATATGGTCTCAAATCGCAGTTTTCCTTTCACCCTGGAGCGTGCAAAAGAATCCGTTGATCGGGAGACGCCGCCTATCTTGGGTGTTCTGGATATGTACCACCTGCCTTACTATGATAAGTTCTATCACAAGATCCATGTTCCAATTCATCACATCATGATGGTGGGTTACGATGATGGACAGGAATGTGTGTTGGTTCTGGACTGTGATCGCTCAGATGCACAAAGGGTGTCATATGTGGACCTGGCACTTGCCTGGAATGTGAATATTCCCGTCCTTGGGAAAAAGAATACCTTCTACACTTTCGAGTTCAACGGTCAGGTGGCAGATGTCGAAGCGATTGCCAGGGATGGACTGCGAAAACGTGCTAATGAGATGCTCGAGGCGTCGATCAGCATGCTGGGGCTCAAAGGAATGCGAAAATTAGCCCGCGAGCTGGTCCTCTGGCCCGGTGAGCTCAATCCTGCCCAACTCGAAATGTGCCTGCGCCATCTGGTCGAGTTCACAGGATTCCCACCTGTCCCGCCCAGCCAGCTGACGGGTTATTCCGATGCTCCTGACAACCACGCCGCTGGAAGGGATATATTCGCTGATCTTCTGCGTAAACTTGCGCTTGAATACCGTGAACCCAGCTGGGCAGAAGCAGGTCTCCATTTCGATCAATCTGCTGGGAAGTTGGAGGACCTGACGGATGCAATTTGCGATTTCATCCTGGGCAAGTCCACCTGCCTCGAATCCGCCGCTGCGCTGGTCGCTGCCGTTGCGGATATCGAAGAACAGGGATTTCGTCTGCTGCGGTAAGATCAATTTGAAATGATGTGTAATCCATTAGATATGTAAAACCAATTCCATGCATGGGAATTGATTTTGATCAACTTATTGGCTCTTATAGTTAAACGTGATTAATCGAACATAGCCCCTGATTAGCCACTGGATGGTGCCCCTATGGTGGTCTATTCCGCACTCAATGAAAGCTGGATGCTCATATCGCCGAATGTTCAGCGTTCCCAATCCAAGTTTAAAGCAAGCGCATCGTATAGAGGAGAACAGTTCGTACCTCGGTGGATAACCCTGGATCAGTCATGCCGCTGTCCGTAAAGCCAGTTGAACGATAGAAAGCCAGGGCGTCGTGGTTGTCGTCGAATATCCCAACTCTGAGTCGTGTGGCACCATTGGCCTTCGACCAAGCCCGCGCATATTCGATCAGTGCCCGGCCGACACCTTGTTTTCGGCAGGCAGGATCCACCCAGACTGCATACATCTCAACTTCATTCCCATCGCTCACACAGGCAGATATGCCGCATGGAAGTTCGTTTCTAAAAGCAAAGTAGGTGATGCTGTTGGGAGTATCGGCGTATCGGCGGGTGATTTGCATCCAATCATCATCGCTGCGTTTTAAGGCGCTTTCCAGTGTGCTGCTGTAAGCGAAAGGTGCGTTCGCAAGCGCAGCACAGCGAACAGATTTGTGTAGCTGCCATTGATCCGGCAGTATCGGCTTGATCTCAATCATAACCTGGTCAAATTCTCCACAATTGAATTGGGGTGATTAATCTCTCGCGTATTACTTTTTCTAAATAAGATAACGTCGCCTCTGAATTGTTTTACGGTGCCCGATTTGGAGTGATCATT
>DATKXE010000013.1:0-6763 GCA_035529195.1 Anaerolineales bacterium | reverse complement strand
TGATGATTCGACCAGGTGTTTGATGGTTTGGTTTTCATTGAAATCGATAACCTGGAGGCTCTCTCTATTCCTGGAATAAAGGAGTTCAATAAGCGGCTCTTGAAAATGGATCTTGGCTCTTGTCATGGCAATAAATTGCCTGCAATATCGGGTTTATTTGCTAAATTCTGCACCTGGCTCTTTCGCATATCAGATATGCATAATGCTTTGGTGCAGTTTATTCCTACTCTCTGATCATAATAATGGATTATGATCCACAATTACCTTGAGTATTATATAACCTGGTCAATTGTTTGCATAAAGTGGTGGGCTTTGATTATTTGGAGAAAATGAATTAGAGATATGGATGTTGTTGTATTAATCTCCGCGGATGCAGAATGGCGGGCTGTCCGCCAGCTGCTGCAAGTTGGGGAAATCGAGCTGACACCATTTGGAGAATGTTTTCGCCATGATCTCATTATCCAGGATCGCGAATGTAATTTAATCTTGATGCAGGGTGGCTGGGGAAAGATCGCCGCAGCAGCCTCCACTCAATATGCCATCGACCACTGGAGACCAAAAATGCTGGTAAATTTGGGCACCTTTGGGGGTATTGCAGGAGAAATAGAACGTGGTGAGATCGTGCTGGCTGGTAGAACTCTTGTTTATGATATTTTTGAGCACATGGGGGAACCTGAAAGCCATATCGCGCATTACTCGACCAAGGTCGATCTCGCTTGGTTGGAGAAACCATATCCAACCAAGGTCAGACGTGGATTGTTAATTTCTGGAGATAGAGATCTAGCACCAGACGAAATCAAAGAACTCAAGCGAAAGTATGGTGCCATTGCTGGGGATTGGGAGTCTGGGTCGATCGCTTTCGTTGCACAGCGAAACGATACCCCCTGCTTGATTTTACGAGGTGTATCAGATATCGTCAACGAGCAAGGGGGAGAGGCTTATGGGGATGCGAGCGTATTCGAAGAATCCGCAAAAAGTATTATGGAAGAACTCTTGAATTTACTTCCAGATTGGATTGAAAAATCTACTCCCGTCAATTAAGCAGGCATTCAAGTTCGATCTCATCCTTTATTGGAATTCCATCAATGCCAGTGAGTGGTATTTCCGGTTTAATAATGCGGGAATCTTTCACCGCATCCCGGTGAAAGGCGGCAATGATAAACCCTCTTTTTTGGTAGAAACGCAGTGCTGGTGTATTATCATTGGTTGTTATCAACCATATCCGCCTGCAATTATAAGATTGAGCGCAGCGAACCGCCTCCGATATCAGTGTTGAACCCACTCCGAGATTCGATTCTAAACTATCCAGAGTAACGATTTCGAATTCTTCTCTAAACATATGATAAGTCAATAGCCCTAGGCGTTCTCCAGACTCCCATGCGACGAACCCTGGCAGTTCGGTAACAATGTGAAGAGCTCCCCGTGTGACAACCCTATTGGAACCCCAGCGCTGCACACATAGATCTTCTACCCAAACCCTGTCAGTTAGGTTTATCTGTTGAATCAAAATTGTTTGCTCATGAACCATTGCGAACAGTATACTAATAACGTGACGATCTATCCAGTTGTGGTCCTGGATTTTCTGGTAAACTTCAAATTTGATCTTATACCTAAAGGATAATATCAAGACATTATGCAGCCAATATTGACCGTGGATTTGACCAGTTCAACAACAGGTAGTTTTGAGATACCAGAACAATGGGAGCAAGAATATCTGGGAGGCGCATCGCTTGCAGCAAGAGTTTTATATGGAGATTTAACGGCCGATTTAGATCCCTTATCTCCCCAGGCACCAATACTTTTCCTGAATGGTCCCTTGTCCGGCACTGCTGGTCCAGCAGTGGGTCGTTATGTCGTCTGTGGTAAATCTCCAGCAACAAACTTGTGGGCAGAATCAAATTGCGGTGGATTCTGGGGAGCTGAACTCAGAAAAACTGGATTTGATGGAGTCCTAATTACCGGGAAAGCGCAGGAGGCAGTATATTTATGGATTCAAGATGGTGAGCTGCAGTTCGTATCTGCCAGACATCTTTGGGGAATGGACACCTACCAGACCCGCGATGTGATCATCGCTGAACTAGACTCTCCAAAGGCAAGGGTGGCCTGTATCGGTCCAGCAGGTGAGAATAAAATACCATTTGCGATTATTATGAGCGATCATGGACGGGCAGCTGCTCGCACCGGGATGGGGGCGATCATGGGTTCAAAAAATTTAAAAGCAATCGCTGTTAAGGGTAATCAGGCGATACCGCTGCATAATCGTGAGCATTATGATCGTTTGCGTTCGCAGAATAATCGGGATTTGAGGGATGACCCCGTATCTCAAGTCGCACGTGAATTCGGTACTGCTGGTGTTGCCGATTATTTTGATTATTTAATGGAAATGCCAAAACGGTATTTTACCCGGGGAAATTCACTGGGTGAGATATCAATCTCTGGAGTGAATATTAAGAACACAATCCTGCGCGGAATTTCCGCCTGTCATGGCTGCGTTATTGCCTGCGGCCGGGTGGTTGATCTGGGAGATGGGGAAAAACGCAAAGGGGCTGAGTTTGAAACTCTCGCCGGTTTTGGCCCAAATCTATTGATCGATGATCCTGTTCGTATTACCCAATTTGGTGAGCTTTGCGACCGCTATGGTATGGACACCATCAGCTTGGCGAACACAATTGGGCTGGCAATGCTGCTGTTCGATAAAGGAATTATTAACATCTCGGATAGCGGTGGATTGGAGTTGAATTGGGGAAATGCGGATGCTGTTGAGCAGTTAATCCACAGCACTGCCAAGAAAGAGGGTATTGGAAAATACCTTGCATTGGGCGCGAGGGGATTCGGACGACAATTTGGCAGTGAGGATCTGGCGGTCCAGGTGAATGGGTTAGAGGTTGCCTTCCACGATCCACGGGGTGCGTCAGGGATGGCGCTGGTTCATGCCACCTCTCCGCGTGGTGCCTGCCACAACCAATCGGATTACTATTTGGTTGAAATTGGGCAGGTCTATTCATCCTTGGGCATGACATATTACGCGCCACGGGCTGGTGCTGAGAAAGCTATCAATGTTTTCCTTCACCAAAATTGGCGGACTGTGTTTAATTCCTTGGTGATGTGCATTTTTGCCAATGTCCCTCCAGAGATGGTTGCAAATTTAATAAATAATGCGGTTGGCATGGAAATGTCTGTTGAAGAGATGATGGTGATTGGGGAACGGGGCTGGAATCTCAAAAGGGTTATCAACAATCGAATGGGCTTAACTCGGAAAAATGATACTTTACCAAAAGGCTTGCAAGAACCTTACGAAGATGATCCCAGCGGATATGTTCCTGATTTTCCAGTCATGTTGGAAGCATATTACAATATCAGAGATTGGGACCAAGCAACTGGATTACCCTCAGAAGAAAAGTTGATGGAATTGAATCTTGATTGGACAGTGGTAGATTTGAATATCCTTAAAGCCGGTATTGGAAATTCGTGAAATGGTGGCATACTTGCACTCATCTTAGGAGGGTGATTTGAAACTCGTAAGCACCGTAGAGATGCAAAAAGTAGAACTTGAAGCAGATACAAATGGCCTGTCCTATGCGATGATGATGGAGCATGCAGGTTTGGGTCTCGCAGAGCAGGTCGCAGCCCGGTATGGAGCTCTCCGGGATGGTGGAATATTGGGACTGGTTGGATCGGGAAACAACGGAGGTGATGCCCTGGTTGCTTTAGCAAAGATGGCGGAATGGGGTTGGAAAGCAACCGCTTATCTCGTCCGGACCAGGCCAGAGGCAGATCCGTTACTGGAACGCTTGGCTACCAGCGGAGGAACAATTATCGATGGCACAAGCGATGAGAAATTTAAACAACTAAAGTCCACTTTAATGAATAATGCGATCGTAATGGATGGAATACTGGGAACTGGAATCAAACTACCGTTGCGTGGAACAGTCAAGAATATCCTTGGGTATGCTCAGAAATTTATCGCTCAACTCGAGAGCAAACCGGTGATTGTGGCAGTGGATTGCCCTTCAGGGGTAGACTGCGACAACGGAGAAGCTGCAAAAGAAAGCATGAGTGCGGACATGACTGTGACCATGGCAGCTGTCAAGATAGGATTGTTAAGATTCCCTTCAAATAATTTGATCGGGGAATTATCTATCGTCGGGATCGGATTAGACGACCACGACAAGCGATCGGAGACCTGGCAGAGTATCAAAAAGCAGGTCGCTACTGCTACGCAGGTACGCAACTATTTGCCTGTTAGAGAACGGGACGCTCATAAGGGAACATTTGGTACGGCATTGATCATTGCTGGATCAGTAAATTTCACTGGTGCAGCACTGCTGGCCGGGAAGGCTGCTTACCGGGTGGGGGTAGGACTGGTGACTTTGGGTGTTCCGTCGCCTTTGCATCCCGCATTAGCCGGGCAATTCCCGGAAGGTACCTGGCTGCTGCTGCCGCATGAAATGGGAGTTATCGCGGAAGGCGCAGCGGAGATCGTCCTTCAAAATCTGGGAAATGCTTCAGCATTATTAATTGGTCCGGGATTTGGATTGGAGGACACCACAAAAAAATTTGTCAATAATTTGTTATCCACCTCGCCAGGTTTGAAAAAGTCCAGTATTGGATTTATTTCACCTTCCCTGAAAGGTTTGGATGCTGATAATAAAAAACTACCACCTTTGGTGATCGATGCTGATGGGCTGAAATTGCTGGCGCAAATAACCGATTGGACAAGTATCGTGGATAAACCTGCTGTGTTAACACCACACCCGGGTGAGATGGCAATTCTCACGGGTCTCGAGGTTGGAGAGATTCAAAAAGATAGAATCGCGGTTGCTGAAACCTATGCTGAGACATGGGGACATGTCGTTGTACTGAAAGGTGCTAACACAGTGATCGCTGAACCTGGTGGAAGAACTGCCGTTGTTCCTGTCGCTAATCCTGCACTGGCCAGGGCAGGAACGGGAGACGTCTTAGCCGGCATTATAACTGGCCTTCGGGCTCAGGGACTCGGGGCATTTGAATCTGCGGTCAGCGGGAGCTGGATTCATGCCCAGAGCGGATTGTTGTCTGCTCGAAGGATGGGCACTTCCACAGCGGTTTTAGCTGGCGATTTGGTGGATTCATTACCTGAAGTATTCAGTTCTCTAGAAGCTTAAAGAAAAAGAGACCGGATTTTTCGGCCTCTTTTTTGTTATCTTTTTGGTTTTAGGATTCAGCAGGAGCTTCTGCCGGGGGTTTCTCGCCCTTAGGAGGCTTTTTTCCTGCGTCAACGGCAGCCTGGATGCGCTTTACCTGATCATCATAGGTTTGGGCTGTTTGGGAAGCTAATTCACCAGCCCGGGATTGAACATCAGAGGCAGTTTCATAAGCACGATCGCGCAGTTCAATGCTTTTTTCCCCTATCAATGCTCTGGTTTCTTCACCGGATTGGGGAGCCATTAATAAAGCTACCCCTGCTCCGATCAAACCGCCAATTACAAATCCTGCTAAGAAAGATCCCAAATCTCCACTATTGTCAGCCATCTTGTTTACTCCTTTTCGTATCTTGATTTTATATAACTTGATTAACGTTTACGGGTTAGGCCAATTAATTCGGTTAATTTCATCAGTCCTGCTAAGTATTGGTTTAGCTTAATGACAGGTTCAGTTAAGTTGTCGCTTAAAAATTCTGTTGTCCCACGCAAGGTATTGGCTGTTTCGTTTGTAGATTCAACTATCGGTATGATCTCATTTTGAAGCAGGTTGATCAATGTCGCTAGCTGAACGATTAATACCAGTAGGGCAACTCCAAGGAACATAAACTCGAGAGCCATGACGATAATCATGATATCTCGAATTCTTTCCGTGTTAGTATCGGGTAGTGCCAGGTAAAGAACTACCGTGATCAACAGGGCAAGCAGAAGAACGGCTCCTACAATCGCGCCTGCAATGATCATCTGCCGGCGGCGGAGTTCTTCCTGGCTCAATGGCGGAGAATCCGGAACGATGTCCTGGAGAGGTTTAGGCTGCCGCGATGTCACTTCCGATTCCATGGCGTGATGATTATACCACAATCGATATTATAAATTTTACGTCATTTGTCAATTAAAATAGAATCAGCCGAGGAAAAATACCAATAATTTGCCTGAAGGAACCTGTAAATTATATCGGTGAAATCACTCTGGAGATGAAGAGGGGATCAGCTTTGAGTACCAGGAGCTCAGGATTTCTTGAGAAGGTTTCCCATAAATCGAGGCTGACTTATCCTGTAATTGAGCAGGCGGATAGAAACCACATGAAACAAAACCATCGATCCAATCCCGTTCGTTGATCACCTGCAGCAGCGCAGAATATGCAGCTGCTTGCTGATCAAGATCGAGTTGAATTGAGGGATTGTCCGGATATGGAGGTTCAAGTAATCGGGGGTTGGTGCAGGCAGTTTGATCTTCTCCAGAAGCATCAGGTAAACATCCCTGAAGACCACCTTCTGCAGAGGGATATGCTGCTGCAATCGTGATTGGCATTTCAAGGGTGATGTCAAGCAAGAAAACCTCTTGATCCAGGTATTCAGCCGCCGCAGTTTGAAGTTGGGCTTGAGTGTCCTCGGAGTCTTGGCATAGAGGGCGAGACCAGAGCAGGTAGACGTGATCGAGGTCTTCAATAAATGGTGGTGCGTCTATGCGATCATTGGTGGCTGGTAAAGCCCAGAAAAGTGTGCCGTCAAAGCGATTCCTGACCTCAGCAACAATTTCTCGCCACCGCTGCTCCGCGTCGGCAGGGACACCTGAAGGAGAAC
>DATKXE010000012.1:0-2276 GCA_035529195.1 Anaerolineales bacterium | reverse complement strand
GGTAGATCTTAGTTTCAAAAATGGTTGCCCTGTATTTGCCAGGGGCAATCTTGTGATCCATACAATGATTATACAATAACCTTATCAGCTGTGAGTCCTGAGATTAACCGCTGATGTCATTCCCTAATGGAAGAATGGACTACTGTCTGTATTGTGCATTTGGAGCATACCAACCAAGATATTTTCGGGGATTCGGTTGGTCTTCCTGAGGCTCAGTAATTCCTTTCTCTTGACTTTAACACGTCTGATGATTAAGAATGTTTTATATGGTTCTGATGTTCAAAAACTTCAGCTCATCTCCCTTTGTTGGGCATGAAGAGCTAACTGTTTTGGAAGTGGGTGCCTTCGAAAGTGATTGTAAGGATGGAGGAGAAAAATCTCTTAGCCCCCAAACAGCTTTTGGATTGAAATTCGGGAAGACTCCTGGGAAATCAGTTCCAGGATTCACAAAAGTTCGGACAGGGCGATCCATTCCTCGGTTTGATCCTTGATCCGCAGTTGGCGCTGGATGGCACCTGATTCTGCCAGCCTGTTCAAAGCAGTCTCCACTTGCGGGACCGACCAGTGAAATATCTTTACCAGGTCTCGCCTGGAGGCTGCTCCAACGGAGAGCAGGTAGAGTTCAGAAAGCCGCAAGCGAGCATCTTCTGCAGTTATTATCCGGGCTTGTCCAAGCAGCTCGGGGTAATGCCGGTGAACTAAATCATAAATAAATGAATAGCGCCAGCCTCCTGCCTGGCTGGTACCCACCGGAATTATTTTAAAATCAGCTTGTAAATCTGCCAAAGCGCGGTTAAATCGAGAATCGCTTTCCCGACTTGAAAGTTGGGCGACCCTGCGGAGGGAGATCGTATCCAATGATCCTTCGGTAAGCAGCGCTTCGTAAACTGCCTTAGCCTCTTGTGTCAATTGCCCCTGCATGTACTGGATCTGATAATCTTCTTCTGGTGCGCCATAGTTTTCCGACAGGGCGTAAAAATATGGTGCTGTCTTGAGCGAAATAATGGTGGATTTCTTACGCAGAACCTTGGCATAATACCAACGGTGTGCGCCAAGCAGTCCATCCTTCCATCCCCAGGTGACATGCCCCGGGTCATCATGAGCATCAGCTACGGGTCGATCACCGGCGACCGCCACCCACAAACTCGGCAGCACGATATCCTTGATCGGCCAGAAAAAGATAAACCCGCGCTGGTTCGCAAATTGGATTGCCTCTTCCCGGGTTTTGATCCGATTTCTGGATGATAAACGATAAGTATCCCGGCGATATGCCTCAATATTCTTAAGAGATAGCGGCTTCATGGGGGACTATTATATCCAAATGGTAAGCATTCGTTGATCCTATAGCAGAAATGAATCGGTCAAAGATTCGATCCAGGTTGGGTGGTGAATACTTCACAATAACAAACGAATCAATAATCCAGTTTCAAGGAGCACCTCGCAAAACTGGCTGCGGCTTTGAGCGCTGCTCGGCGAAAAAATCTGGCGGTAAGGATAGGGGTGGAAAAACCAGGCCGCTGTCCAAAGCTGCATAAGGGATGTAGTATAAAACAGCCCTCGCATCAGGTGCGAAGCTGGCATCCTGAAACGCAAATGCCAGGTATTTTCCATCTGGACTGAAAACTGGGTCACGATAACAGCATTTCCCTGCTACCGGATTAGCCTTAAACCCAGTATGCAGGTGTGTGTTGTAAATCCACAGATCGCCGTATCCATTATTGCGTTTGAAGTCGGACAATGCGAATAAATCGCCGCCATCCCAGGCAAAATTCTGGATGATTGGACTCCGGGCGTAATTTTCCATCTCAAAGCGGGTGGCGGGAAATTCATCCAATCTCAGTAAAGGGGCAATACACCTGGAAACATCCAGCATCTGGATCAGTTCAACCGGTTCATCTGCATCAAATCCCTGGCGCAGGATCGCAAGACGGTCTCCATCAGTGGACCAATAAGCCTTGTTTACGAGCACCATCGATTGCCGGTGTTTGTAGGGGGCCAGGATTTCACAGCTTCCCATCCCGGTTAAATTTGCTCCAGTTCGGGCTTGGCGCAGCTTCGCTTGATCAAATGGGACCACATAAAGTTCACCATTTAAGCTTATAGCAGCTTGAGTTCCATCGGGTGATATTTGGAAAGAATCTAAACGTCGGGATTGATCAAAACAAGCCAGAGTTTCAGGCTTATTGGTATCTATATTGATGAAGTGGATGCATAATTCTGAGATGAAGAACAATCTTTCACCGTTAGGTGACCATTGTAAAGATGATTTTTCAAAG
>DATKXE010000011.1:0-2410 GCA_035529195.1 Anaerolineales bacterium | reverse complement strand
TCAATCTCCGCCGGAGCCGGTTTTGAACGCCGTTATCCCGATGTAGCTTACAATGAAGTGCAAGGGGAATTCCTGGTCGTTTGGGAGGAAGAACCTCATGGCGGGTATCTCACCATCCGAGGCTTGCGAGTCTCGAAAAATGGCGAACCGATTCCGCCAGTGATTAATATCAGCGGCGGACCGGCATTAAAAAACTGCCAGAAGCCATCAGTGGCATACGCCAGCACCTCTGATAATTACCTGGTTATCTGGGATAGCATGGTTTCGGGCGGAGTACACTCGTATATTGAAGCTCAGGTGATATCCAACGCTGGAGTCAAGGAAGGTTTAAATTTCCTGATTAGCGGTTCATCATCCATCGGATTCAGCGACCGCAGACCAGATCTGGCTTACAACCGCAGCCGCAATGAGTACCTGGCTGTTTTTGAGCGACTTTATGATAATGCAACCACACAGAGTATCTATGGTCGTTTAGTAACTGGTGACGGTACAGCATTGGGTTCTTCAGCGGATGTGATCTCGGTTGTTGCCGAAGATCAATTAAATCCTGTCGTGGCAGCCATACCCACTGTGCCCCACGAAGGCAAGTTTTTTGTCGCCTGGGAGAGTCAATTCTCACCCGGGAATAACAATATTTATGGAAAACGTTTTACCCATGACCTCAAAAGTGATGGCATCATATTAATGCTGAGCAACAGCCCGAAGAGCGACTCAGCCCCGGCAGTTGCAGCTAACGAGTACTCAGATCAATTTCTGGTCGCCTGGAAACAACCCTGGGGTCCATTTTCCAATTCAAGTATCTCCACTCGCTACATTTCCAAAGAAAATGATACGCTGGAAGGCGAAATCGCGATAGGTGGATATCAGACCGGGATGTTTTCTGCTGAGCCTGCTGTTGCGAGCGGAATGCCTGGTGATTTTATGGTTGCCTTCAGTGATACTAGTCTTGGCTTGCCCGATAGTGATATCTTCGGCCAGCTGCTTGGCAACCGCCAGTATATTCCCCTCACCATCCGCTGAGGTTCATTCATGAATTACCAATAATTATTCGGCATTTACCTCAATCGCCAACCTTTTCCTGATCCCACAACTGGCGTGTGATCTGGATATGACCCACATGAATCGCAGTGTGCTTTAGAGCGTGATCCAAAGCCCAGGAAACAGTCATTTCCTGCCCATCCCGGGGGCTGATCCGGTTCAGTTCTAAATCATCTAATTCTAATTTGCTTAAAACCAATTCCACATATCCCAAACTCTCAATAAGCCTTGATTCCAGATCTTCGATCCCAACATTTTTTACCTGAAATTCAGCGGGGCGATCCCTGCCTGATGACTCGCCTGCGATTACATCACCCATCCAATATTTTTCGGCTCCAGTCAGGTGGACGATCATGACACTGAGCGAGTTTCCACCAGAAAATGGGATCCAGTCGAGCGCCTCTTGAGGCAGATAGCGAATAGTCTGTATGATCTCCGTGTGCAGCTCTGCCAGGCTGTTTAAGTAATCAACATAAAATGGGTTCATAATTAACTTTCTCCTTTCCGGACTCAGATCAACATTTTGTGTTTCCTCAAGATTCCAGGGCAACCCCTGCCTCGATGAAATCAGTTAATATGCTCGCGAATCTGGCAGCTGGTGCGCCATCAATGATGTCATGATCAAATGAAAGGGTTATATCCAGGTATTCCCGAACCACGATTTCCCCATCTTTCAAACCAGGCTTTTGGCTGATCCCACCAACCGTTATCCCCAGATTATGAGTAGGTAGGAAACCGATCCCCCATCCTCCACCTTTGCCAAACATGCCAACTGAGGTGAGTACAACCGTGCCAGCCATTTGTTTAAACCTGTGCGGATTCAGCTTCAAGATACGAAAAAATAGGAGACGAACAAATCGCGGCAGCCTTGGGGCAATTTTCATTACGGTCCCAGCCTGTTCACTGGCATATGGTAGGGATTGGATCGATCGAATCTCGCTGCTGATTTGTACAACTGTTTTTCGATTCGCTGCACGGATTATGTGTGGAATTGCTACCTTTCCAACCTCCGGCTCGATCATTGTGACCACATCCACATCATAAAATGTGACCAAACGCCGCCGCCAATCTATAAAGCTGTGTACCTGCGGGATTTTCTCTATCGCTTGAGCAAAACTGGCGACGATGAAAGCAGTAAATGAAATCTTATTACCCGCTGTGCTTGATAGCTCTTTTATTGCTCTTCGGACTTCAGTTACATCTACCTCAAGCAGTGCATAGATGACATGCCGGCCGCTTCCCAGGTAGCCTGCATCTACCACAATCTCCCTCTCAGCAGGAAACTTGGTTAGATCGAAATCACTGTTATCCATTGGTGAATAAAACCGTCACGATTATGATGTCTGATATTAATTTGAATTGGGTGAATAAT
>DATKXE010000010.1:0-2469 GCA_035529195.1 Anaerolineales bacterium | reverse complement strand
GAGCTCCGCTCTCCGGATCTGATCGTCCTGGATGTGCTCATGCCCAAGGTGGATGGACGCGAAGTACTGCGCCAGCTGCGCCAGGCGGATGATTGGACTCCCGTGATCTTGCTGACCCAGGTTGGTGAAGCCAGCGAGAGGGCTATGGCCCTGGAAGAGGGGGCTGACGATTATCTCAACAAGCCTTTTGATCCCCACGAGCTGGTGGCGCGCATGCGCGCCGTTCTGCGCCGCGCCCGGCCTGGTCGTCCTCCGTTGAGCGCCGCCTGGGTGCTGATCAGCGGCGATTTACGTTTCGACCGCCAGGCCCGCCGGGCATACCTGGGGGCTCAAGAACTCACCCTGACTCCTAAAGCGCTTCTGCTGCTGGAATACTTAATGACCCACCCCGACGAGCTGCTCAGCCGCGAGCGGCTGCTGGATGTCGTCTGGGGATGGGAATACCCGGTTGGATCCCGGGCAGTCGATACCCGCATCGCCGAACTCAGACGCATCCTCGCTGATGATGCCGGCGATCCACTCTATATTGAGACTGTCCCCAGCCTGGGCTACCGCTTCATCAGTCCAGTAGAAACCACAAAATGAAACGCAGCTGGTTCTTACTTCTCCTGCCAGGCATATTGGGATTATTGTTAAAATTCACCTTCGAGCGCGGCTGGCTCGAGAATTCTGTTGTTTATCTGCGCATCGACCTTGGTACCCTGGCTCTTCTGCTCGGTATTACCCTCACCATCCTGCTCTTTATCATTTGGGGGATTTTCATCTGGCAGGACCGCCAGTTCAACCAGGAATTCCTTCAGTTTCAAGCCACCGCGGCTGAAGAACGTCGCCAGTTTCTACGACGTCTAGATCATGAACTGAAAAACCCGCTCACCGCCATCCAGGCTGGTTTGGTAAACCTCGAGGATGACGGGAATGAAGCCGCGATCCAGAGCATCAAAACCCAAACTCAACGTCTTAGCCGCCTGGTCGCCGATTTGCGCAAACTGGCTGAATTAGAAACCCGCCCGATCGAGCGCGCCCCGGTGGATCTTACTGCCGTCCTCGAAGAAACTGTTGCCATCGTCCAGGAAGATCCAGAAGCGAACGAGCGTTCAATCAGCCTCAGCCTGCCCCAGGCTCCCTGGCCGCTGCCCGAGGTCCAGGGCGACGAAGATCTGCTGCTGCTCGCCTTGATTAATTTGCTGAGCAATGCGGTCAAGTTCTCTGGACCGGGTTCCCGGATCGAGGTGCGCGCCTTCGAAGATGCGGAAATGGTGATCATCGAGGTTGCCGACACCGGTCCTGGCATTCCAGAGGCAGAGGTGCCTTTCGTCTGGCAGGAGCTCTACCGGGGACGCAGTGCGCGCGGTGTGCCTGGCAGCGGCTTGGGATTAGCCCTTGTGCGAGCCATCACCGAACGCCATGGGGGACAGGTGTCCATTCGCAGCCGGATTCAACAGGGTACAGTGGTCACCATGAAACTCCCCATTGGCGAGGTTACCAAACCGTAACAAATAGTTTCAGTATCGTCATCAAGTGATGTAAGGATCGTAACAAGCACCCGTTATCCTTGAATTATCTCAAATCTCTAAAGACCAGATCTCTGGTCGGATGGGCAAGGAATTCAAGATGAATATTTTTACTGTACTTAATCTTACCCGCAGCATATTTTTTATAGCCCTGCTTGTGGCCATGACCGCTTGCGCTGTCCTACCAGGCACCCTTGAAGTCAGCCTGCAGCCAGAAGCACAAGTCGTACCTCAACCCACAATCCTGGAGGAACTCAATCCTTTAGAAGATGTAAAAACTGAAGGTGCGCAATCGGTTGGAACCATCAACGGCAAGGTTTGCTATCCCGGCGAAGTCATTCCTGAAATGACATTATTTTTTCAAGAAATGTCCAGTCAGCAAATAACCGAACTATCCATAGCTGAAAATCAAAGCAGCTATATCTATAATCTAACTCCTGGGCAGTATATTGCCTATGCCTACCTGAACAGTGGCGCTCCGTTGGGTGGTTCATACTCGAACGCCGTCATCTGCGGGTTGGGCGCAAATTGCGCCGATCACTCGCTGGTCCAATTCAGCGTTAATCCTGGTGAGACATTGACTGGCATTGATATCTGCGATTGGTATGCTCAGGATGAAATCCCCTCCGATCCCAGGGCTGCCTTGGCTCCATTGGTCAGCATGGTTTACAGGACAAAAGAAGGCGATCACTTCTGGATCGAAGCTAATGGCAATTCGGACTTTCTCTACAACGGGTCAAACCTGGCAGTTCCCTATTCCGGGCCTTATGGTGTCTATTTTGACAGCAACGATCTATATGCCCTGGAGCTGTTCACCGGTGAGAGCTACCAGCTGACGAATACCCCGGACCTGGTTGAAAGCAGCTTTCACTTTGATGTTGGACTGCCCGAGCAAATCGTATTTACCGCCATACCGGTTGGCGAAGAGATCGGTCCAGGATATACCGGCGGCCTGTAT
>DATKXE010000009.1:0-7626 GCA_035529195.1 Anaerolineales bacterium | reverse complement strand
CCAGTTTGGGATTAGACAAGGACCTACCCGTAGATGTTTACGTTAACGGAGCTAAAGCCTTCACGTTTTCCTTCAAAGAAATCTATAAGACCTCTCTTCCCGAAGGAAAATATGATATTGTGGTGAAGATCGCTGATACAGAAGACGTTGTAATGTCATTTTTAGGCACAAATATTCCTTCAGGCGTTGATCTCAGCATCCGGGAAAAATTAAGTGCTGAGAACGTCCCCACTTTAAAAGTACAAGTTAAGTAAAAAAAAAATAAGAGTAAGTTTACAGAACCAGGTTCCACGATGGAAATTGTGGAACCTGGTTCTTTTGTTAATACTTTTTGCGTAACAACTTCACGGGAGATGAAATATATTCACCTCGTGGATATGATGAACATCACAGCCGCTGGCCTTGCTTGGCTTTGTTATAGATATCTAGAACTCGCTCCCGGGCAAAGCCATGGTCAATGATCGGGTAGGGATAATCCTGGCCAATATTGCAGCTGGATTGCTTCTGGATTTCCTCTGGCATCATCCATGGTGAATGGATATATTCAACAGGCACGCGGGATAACTCTGGAATCCAACGCCGGATAAAATCACCCTGGGGATCAAACTTTTTACTTTGCAGAATGGGATTAAAAACACGAAAATAGGGTGCCGCATCCGTTCCTGTACCTGCTGTCCACTGCCAGCCGCCATTATTGGCTGCAGGATCACCATCGATCAGGTGCTGCATGAAGAATTTTTCTCCCCACCGCCAATCGACCACCAGGTCTTTGACCAAAAATGAGGCAACGATCATGCGACCTCGGTTGTGCATCCAGCCTGTTTCCAGTAGCTGGCGCATTGCAGCGTCAATAATAGGATAACCAGTTTGCCCATCACACCAGGCAATGAATTCATCAGCATCGTTTCTCCAGGCTATTGCACGTAAATCTTCCCGGAAACTTTGCTTCATCACGCCTGGGAAATGGTACAGGATGGCGATGTAGAATTCTCGCCAAATTAATTCATTTAGCCATACGTCAGCACTTTTTCTTGATTTCTCATCCGGAGCATCATTTATCGCCTGTTGAGCGGCGAAGATACATTGCCTCATCGAGAGCAATCCAAAACGCAAATACGCTGAAATACGTGCCGTACCTGCAACGTCCATCATGTTTCGTAATTCAGCATACTGGTAGATACCCGGATCCGGCGAGCTGGTAAACTCATTCAGGCGCTTATTGGCTGCATATTCACCAGGCCCAAACAGCGTGTAGCTCACCGAGGTTTGCCGCTTTGGCAGCTGCTCGCTTTTTATCTCTGCTGGCGTAGAAATAATATCAGGTGCAGGGAGCAACTGATCACGCCGTGTTATGTAACGATCTTTCCAATTGCGCATATACGGGGTGAACACTTTATATGGGAAGCCATTTTGATTCACAAGCGAGTCCGGATGGCTCACGCAAGAACCGGCGACCAACTTCAGGGGTAGCTGGTTGGCAACCCGCCTGTCCCTGCTGCGGGCGTAAGGAGAAAAATCCTCTTCAGAAAATATTTGTTTTGCCCTGCTTTCCGTAACCAATTTGGTTAATTCTTCAACAGGATCTCCCCTTCTGATCACCAACCTGCTCCCCCTTTTGTGTAAATCTCCATCCAGCGCGGTTAAGCTTTCAAATAGGAATGCCAATCGCTTCATGCTTGCGTTTGATGATTCAATTAATTTGGGGTCGAGGATAAAAACCGGCAGCACCCTATCTGCTGAAGAAATTGCCCCGTTTAAAGATTGGTTATCACTCAAGCGCAAGTCGCGCCTGATCCACCAGATAGCTGTTTCCATTTGATTGCTCCTGAATAAAATCGGTGTAAATTTCCCGCGGCATTCATGCTGGGAGTAATCCAATCCAGCATCCTTGGCATTGCGATATTTATTTCCCAAATAATTTCGCAACTAGTTCGGAACTTCCACGACAAATAAATCATCAAAATAAAATTTAACTAGATATCTGGGACCTCCTGATATCCTGCGTTATACCCCACTTTCCGTTGGTAAGTTGAAACTTCAGTCAGTTTTTGATAGCTGGATAAAATGCAGATACGAGGAACCTTTGGAGTTTGGTATTGGGAGAGGTTCGCCTTCTCCTACAGCTTGAGCGACTCTCAATCCAGATAGCATCACCGCTGGGACAGATTGTCCAGGGAAGATCGAATCTCCCACCAACCAGAGATCACGAGATAGTCGTGGTCCCCATGTACGAAAAAGGCTTGTTTGTGGAAAACCACCTACCCAGCCCCGATACCGGCGGGTAAAACGCTGGAAGGTCACAGGCGTGCCTGGCAAGACCAGCTCTGCTGAAGTACGTAGACCTGGCAAGACTCGTTTCCCGGCTGATATAAGCCGCTCTGTATACTCATGCTTGCGCTCGTCATATGCTTCCCGATCAGAATTAAATAATCGCCACCATGGTGCCAAATTGGTATGTGTACTGATCGTGAGCGCACGTTTGCCAAAGGGGGCTCGGGTATGATCCCATCCAGGACTAAGTGACATGAAGATGCTATTTCCCTCTCCAAGCGGCTCAGCCACAACCACCTGGTGGTGCAGAGTTATTTCTTCCGGAATTTGCGAGTTGTCTAATCCAACATAAAGCATGAAAGCGCCCCACCCAGCTTGCGGCATCTCAGGCAGCTTTCTCAAACGAGCTGGTTGTCTATCTCGTAAGATTTGGGCGACATTCCACGGAGGCAGATTGAAAATCACCACATCCGCTTCAAAATCCCGTTTAGGCTTGGTTTGCACAATATACATACCCTGACGGTTTCTCGAAATATGTCGCACCTCTTGGCGAAAAAGAACTTCTCCACCATTTCCTTGGATCACACTGGCCAATTTATCAGCCATACCTCCCATACCACCGGGGATATGCGCCACTCCCTGGCGAGCTAAATCCAATGCGGCGGCACCATACAGGGCATTGGCATACCTGCTGGTGGTTTGAGCAGAAATCAACAGCTGGGCATCCACAAATTGGCGCAATTTGTCCATTTTCGGAGGCAGGTGATGGCTCACATGGTTTCGAGCATCCGAAAAAATCGACACAAACTGATTTGACCGCCCGGTGCGAATCAGATCTCGAACCCAATTGAATCCCTGCTTCGTCAGCGCAAGAGAATCCACAATAGATTGAGGTGGCCAGGTTGGTAAACGCAATGCAAAATCCCACAATGCATCTGCTGTGTTTTCCTGCCATGCCCAAAAAGATTCAGGTGCCTGGCCAAAATGACGAATCCGTTCAGCTTTCCATTGTTGTGGATCTGTCCAACGGGTGACAGTAGAACCATCCTTTTGGTGAATAAGCATCGCTTGTGAAGTCAATGAAGCTTGCCAATCAATATCGAAATGGCGGCTGATTCGATCCATGACTGCCCCAGGAGCAAAGCCCCCAGCCAGGGTAGCACCAGCATCAAATCGATAACCCTGATGATAAAAACTGCCTGCACTCCCACCAGGATAGATATGAGCTTCGAGAACGACAACCTCGAATCCACGCCACGATAGTTCAGCTGCCGCGGTCAAGCCGCCGAATCCGGCACCAATGACGAGGATCTTCTTCATCAATTCTCGACTGCTTTTCTGGTTTGATTCGCTCGATATGAAAACAATATCGGCAGAGTGAGCCACATGAAACGGCTGATTATCCCCCACAGGATATGGTTGCTCGGTTGACCATTAATTTCATCAATGATCCGCGTTACTTGATCAGATATGCGCTCAAAAGTGTGCTGGTGAATCCAGGTTTGAAATGGCCCTTCAACTTGAGTATCGGTAAAGCCAGCAGTTGGATAAACGTGTGAGTGTACTGCGACCCAATGGATGGGAATTGGCCCCAACCAGAACGTGAAATCGGATCGAGATCCTTCGGCTAAGGGTTCAATATGGTTGAGCTGGACGAATATGGGTGGTGATGTGAGCAGCTTGAGAGCTTGTGAGCTGCTGTGAAATTTTGCCACTCTCTGGATGGAGGCATTGACCTGAAATTCGTGACGGAAGCGGCGCATTAATCTACCAAAAGATTCTGCAGGGCAGGCTCTACTTCGGGGTACTTAAACTCAAAACCTAACTCCAACAAACGTTCAGGAATCACCCTCTGACCCTTGGTAACCAGCTCACCGACCTCACCAAAGGCAAGATTGAAAGCAAATGCAGGTGCGGGTAAATAATAGGGTCGCCCCAAGACTTTAGCGATCGCCTTGCCAACTTCAGCATTTGTGGCTGGATTGGGGGCCGTCAGGTTGAATGCTCCCTGTGCGCCTTTATTTTCAATCAGGAAACGCACAGCGCGGGTTTCGTCTGTTTCGTGAATCCAGGATAAATACTGCTGTCCATCACCGATAGGTCCGCCGGCGTAAAGTTTGAACGGCAGCACCAATCGGTTCAATGCACTGCCTTTACGGGTTGAAAAGAAGATTCCAGTGCGGATGATCACCCGCCGCACACCCAGCTCTTCCACTGGTGCGGATACCTTTTCCCATTCTTTCCATTCCGCGAAGAAGTCATCCCCGGGTGGGCTTTCTTCCGTCAGCTTCTGCTCGCCATGGAAGCCGTAGTAACCAACTGCTGAAGATTGGACAAATACTTCTGGTTTATGATCAGCTGCCTTAACCGCTTCGACAAGCGCTTTCCCCGAGAGAATCCGGCTGTCTCGAATCCGTCGTTTGCGCTCATCCGATAAGCGGCTCGGCAAAAAACCTTCACCGGCGATGTTTTCACCCGCCAGGTTCACCACCGCCAGTGATTCATTCACCAAATCACCCCAACCTTTACTGGATACCCCATCCCAGGCCGCTACCTCAACTCCCTGAGGTACGCTGATCACCTTACCTGGATCCCGGCTCAGGATGACCACTTCGTAGCCATGCTGCACCAATTCCTTGGTCAATTGCCTGCCAATTAAACCTGTTCCACCAGCAATAATAACTCTCATCATGTTTCTCTCTTCCAATCTAAGATTCAAGGACAACAGCCTCCAACCAGTCTAAGACGGGTTGCCCGCGTTGGTCTAAATTCGCTTCTAAAGCTTGTTTATAAAGGGTTAAATATTTTGGTAAATATTCAAGTGGGATATCATGTGTTTGCAGCAAACCAGCCAGCCATTCGATCTCGTGCTCCAGTAAATTCATATCGCCTAATATCAAGCCGGACTGTATATTCTGTCCCAGGAACTGGTTGGCGATTTCCAAATGCTGTTCTTGCATGCCATTGCGCTGGAATTGTGCCCACAAGTAGGCAGCAATGATGGCTTGCTTTCCCTTAAAATGTTCAGCTGCCCGGGTGTAATGCTCCGGCACCGGTGTAATATCTCCCAGCTCGGGTGGGTTTCCCATCAGCTGTTCGACGGATTGAACCGCGCCAGCTAACGATTCACCCAGGAAATGTCCTGGAATCCGCTCCTGCAAATCCGGGAGCAGGTTGAAGATCAATCCGCCATACGCGAGCGGCACACGCTCCTTCTGTAAATACACAGCCACTTCAAATAAATTGGCTGCAGTGAGCAGCTGCTGTGCCGAACAGATCACCAAATCCGGATTAGCGGCGTTAATGGCGGCATCCAATTTATCGAGGGGCACATTGGCACCCAGGTAAACCACCTCCCATCCGCGCAGGCGCAGGAATAGGGTAATCAGGAGCAGGGGGAATATGTGATCCTCCCCTGGAGGGCAGGCACTCAGGATCTTGCCTCTGCGAGAAGGTTGCGGTGCGGCAGCCAGCAGCGCGTTAAGCCGGCGGATCGCCAATGCAGAAGCAAAATGCTCCTGTTGAACCGAGCTCTTGCCTGTGTACCACAATTCGCCAATCTCGGATAACCCGTGACTCAGGACTTCCAGGCAAACTGTTTCTGTTGGGTAGCGGGCAAAAGCCTGGGCAAGGATATTTTCAGCCCTGGCTTCATCGTAAGCCAAACAGGCATCCACCCAATCTTGCTTAATTTCTTCAATGACCTTCCCACCCAGAGCTGTGCTTCCAGCAGTCTGCGTGGGTTGCTTCTGGATCGGCATCTCTTGAAATGGATCCTGACCGGCTTGTTCAATGTTTCGCCACATCTCCACTGCATGGTTGATCCGCAAGCCCTCGTTCAGGCGTTCCATCAACCACTTGATCATCTCTATATCGTATTCAGAATAAAGCCGGTGACCACCAGCTGTTCTCTGGGGGTTTGGCAAACCATAGCGCCGTTCCCACGCCCGCAGGGTATCCGCTTTCAGGCCTGTTTCTCGAATCACAACTTTTAAATTGTAGGTTGGGGTTTTGTTTTTTGCATTCATTAACAACTCGTTTTCACTGTCGCATTACCTAAATTTATTCTTGTTTCAGCCCAGATCATAATGTATAAATATCGACAGGTCAAGGTATTGCACAGTATTTGACTATCTTAGTGGCACCGTTCAATCTCAACCAGGGACTGCCACCCAGCCACCAAGATAGAACCAGGATAAATAAATTAACGTTGCATAACCTTGACAATACCTTTACTATATGGTATTCTACTCCCTATCATTGATAGGAGTGTGAGATGGCAATCAAGATTGTGACCGACAGCACCTGTGATTTACCCCTTGAACTCGTTAAGCAGCATGGTATCAGCGTGATTCCCATGTATATCAACTTCGGCGATCAAGGATTTCAAGATGGCGTTGATATCACCCGCCAGGAATTTTATGACCAGCTCCCCCAAAGTGATCCTTTTCCGACTACTGCTGCACCTGGCATCGACCAGTTCCATGCTGTTTATAACCAGTTAATGGAAGCAGGTGCTGATGAGATTATTTCCATCCACATTTCTTCCAGTTTAAGTGCTGTGGTGGACGTGGCCCAAACGGCTGCTGAGCAATTTAAAGGTATTCCAGTAACCGTATACGATTCGGGTCAGCTCAGCTTGGGCACTGGCTACCAGGCTCTGGCAGCTGCTCAAGCTGCGGAAAATGGGCTTTACTTGGAAGATATCATTAATTTGCTGGAGCAGCAATCTCCCCGCACCCATGTCTTCGCGGCTCTGGATACGCTGGAATTTCTCAAGCGCAGCGGACGCATGAATTCAGTGATGGCAGGCTTGGGCAGCCTGCTTCAGATCAAGCCCATCCTGACCATGCATACTGGAACCCCAGGAGCTGAAAGGGTGCGCACCAAAGAAAGAGCACTTCAGCGTTTGATCGAGTTAGCAGCGGAATTACGTCCCCTTGAAAAAATAGCCCTGGTGCATACCAATGCCAGAAATGAGGCCCATGCTTTGTGGGAAAAAGCCCAATATCTCTTTCCACAGCAAGATGCTCCTTTATCTGTCGATGTCACACCTGTCTTGGGAGCCCATCTTGGTCCTGGCGCGGTTGGCTTTACATGCATTTCCCAAAACTAAAAAAGAAATATATTATTGAGAAAGGAATATGAAAATGACCTTACTGGAATACCCCCTCTTATTGATGGAAGATGAAGCACAGAAAACTCAATTGAATCTACCGCCCACACCAGAACGGCGCGCACAAATTAATAATGAGGTCTCCGTCTATAACATTTTGGAAAATATCGGCGAAGAGCCCCAGCGGGAAGGTCTTATGAAAACCCCCCAGCGGGTGGCGCGCATGTTTGACGAACTGA
>DATKXE010000008.1:0-3986 GCA_035529195.1 Anaerolineales bacterium | reverse complement strand
CAAGCATCGTCAGGTAAACTTTTTCAGCCGTAAAGGGAGGTCCTTCAAACCGCACACCAACCGCTTCGTAAATCGCATTGGCAATCGCCGGGGTGGTCGGCACCATCGAATGTTCCCCCACGCCCCTGGCTCCCCAGGGACCATCATCCTGGGGTACTTCGACGATCATGGCCTGGATGCCACCTGGAACATCGCTGGAGGTCGCAATGCGGTAATCAACGAAGCTCGGATTCTGCACATAGCCATCCTTCAAATCGAGACTCTCAAATAGGGCAGAGCTCATGCCCTGGACAAAACCACCTTCAATTTGGGCCCGCACCATGTCGGGATTGATCGCCTTACCCACATCGAAAGCTGACGCGCCGCGCAGAATCTCGATCTGGCCTGTATCGAGATCAACTTCCAGTTCGACCGCTTGGGCTCCTGTGGTGTAGTGAACCACTGCCCTTTCACCCTGGCCAGTTTCCGGGTCCAGACCGGTGACATAATCGGGCATGAACTTTCCGCGCCCGATCACAGGTCCACCGATCCAACCTTGATCGTCCGCTTTGGGCATGCCGTAGATGGCAATGTCCTTCAGGGGCATTTCACGCTCACTTTTATAGGAAACAACCACGCCGTTGAGAATATCTAGATTTTCAGGGTCCTCCTGCCAGGCTTCGGCTGCCATATCCAGGATTTGATTGCGAGCATCCTGGGCAGCATTGACCACCGCATTGCCCAAACTCCAGGTAAGGCGGCTGGCTACAGTTTGCCATTCGTAAGGACTGTAGCGAGTATCCACGGGCGTGGCTACTTGAACCCACTCATAAGGTACACCCAGTGCCGCAGCTGCCATTTGAGCAGCAACAGTGAATACTCCCTGGCCAAGTTCCTGTCCACCCACACCCACCGTAACCCGCCCATCTTCCGCTAACTCAACCCATGCGCTCGAACCGGCATTGGGCGGCATGGCTGGTGCTTTCCACATCAGCGCTAACCCCTTGCCGCGGCGCTTATTGGGTGCACTTGCTTCGGATTTTTGTCCCCAGCCGATGGCCTCGGCAGTCTTCTCCAGGCATTGGGATAGACCAGTAGGGTGCATTTTACTGCCCGTTACCAGGATGCTGCCTTCCCTTAGGCAGTTCACCCTCCTAAACTCCACCTGGTCCATGCCAATCTTCAAAGCTAATTCATCGATGCACTGCTCAAGGCCAGCGTGCATCTCGGGCATACCGAAGCCGCGCATTGGACCTCCAACCGGGTGGTTGGTGTAAACACAATAGCTGTCGGTGGTCACATTTGGGACCTCATAGGGTCCAGTACTGCTGTAGCCACTGGCCCGGGTGATGTTGACCCCATACTCCGTATAAGCACCTGCATCCCAATAGAATTTATTTTCCATCGCCAGGAGCTTTCCATTCTGATCACAGCCCATTTTAAAGTAAGCGATTAATCCCTGGCGGACGAAGGCGGTGAAGAATTCCTCCTCCCTGGTTAAGAGCAGTTTTACCGGGCGCCCTTTGACCTTGGTGGCGATAGCAACCGCCAGAGATTCCATGCTGACCCCTGCCTTACTGCCAAATCCACCCCCAACATAAGGCGCAATAACCCGCATGTCACTCTGCGAAATTCCCAATGCCTGGGCAATCAGGTTTCGCTGGGCAAATGGCGATTGTGAACTGCCCCAAAGAGTAATTTCACCGGAATCACTTACCTTGGCAACTGCTACGTGTGGTTCAATCGGAACGTGCTGGATATGGGGTATCCGGTACTTGTGCTCTACAATCCCGGTACAGTTTTCCCAAGCGCTGTCCGTATCCCCTTTTCGAATCTTGAAATAGTTGGAGATATTGGAATTGGGCTGCGGCAAAATAAAACTTGCTGCCTGGTAATCCTGCAATTGTGGGTGGATCAAGGGTGATTCAGGATTGACGCCATATTCTGCATCGATCACAGGTTCTAAGACCTCATATTCAACCTCAATTAAATCCAGCGCTTCTTCGGCGATCAGCTCATTAATTGCCGCTACTCCAGCGATCGGGTCGCCTACATAACGCGCCCTATCCCGGGCGAAAATATGGCGGTCCAATAGATACAAACCAATATAGCCCGGAAAATTGTCACCCGTCACTACCGCCTTCACCCCGGGGTGTGCGGCAGCTTTCTGAGTATCAATGGATACGATGCGGGCATGTGGATGCGGGCTGCGCAGAATGCGCGCATGCAGTAAAGCATTCCCGAACTGAATATCGTCACCAAAGACCGCCGCACCGGTTACTTTTTCACGCGCATCAAGCCGGGGTTTACTCTCACCAACCGGTTTCGTTTCTTTCTCACTGACAACCATTATTGATCTCCTCTCACAACTGCGCAGCTGCTTGTACCGCGTCGATAATGCGTAAATAGCCCGTGCAGCGACATAAATTCCCGACTAATGCAGCCTTGATCTCACTTTGGCTTGGATTTGGATTGCGGTCAATTAACGCCCTTGAAGCGATCAAAATACCTGGTGTGCAAAAGCCACATTGGACTCCACCTGTCTCCATGATAGCCTTTTGAATTGGATCGAGCTGCTTATCCTGGGCCAAGCCCTCCACCGTGACGATCTCAACCCCGTCACATTCCACCGCTAAAACCAGGCAGCTGTTGACCGGTTCCCCATTCATCAGAACCGTACAGGCTCCGCATTCCCCAGCTGCGCAGCCATTCTTTGTGCCAGTTAATATCAGCGTCTCACGCAGTAAATCCAAAAGCGTCATATTGGCTGATATATCTGCTTGTTCAAGTTCGCCATTGACAGTAAGGTTGATGCGATGAAAACTCATACGATCCTCCAGGTCTCGGTGAAATCAATTTTCGATCGGGTTAATTAGTGATCTGGGTTAGCTGCCCCCATACATCCTTCAAAGCATTGAATGACAAATTACGCACCATTAATTTGCGGTAGCGGGCGCTGCCGCGCACATCATCTATTGGTGTGCATGCTTCCATGGCAGCTTCAGCAGCCTGCTTAAGCGATTTTTCAGATACTGGATTCTGCCCAAGAATCTCACCCACCGCTTCAACCACCAGCGGGATTGGTGCGACAGATGCCAAAGCCAGCTTGAACTGGAAACCAGACTGGGAAGCAGCATCCGGGTATCCCAATGCAGTCACCCCAACGATTGAAAGATCGCTGAGCTGGTTGCGCCCCAACTTGATATATCTGCCTTTCAAACCAGCTGCTGGAACAGGAAACTGGATCGAGGTAACAATATCTCCAGTTCGTAAAACCGTCTTACCAGGCCCGAGGAAAAAAGTGCGTAAGGGTTCCTGCCTTTCACCATCATTGCCATACACGTTAAGCACGCCATCCAGCAAAAGACAGGCACCGATCGTATCTCCTGCAGGAGATGCATTGCAGATATTCCCCACAATTGAAGCCCTGTTCCTCAGCTGGTAGCTGGCCACACTCTCTGCCGCATCAGCCAATATCCGATAATGATCTCTCACCCCTGGATCTGCGATCACCCGGTTCATATTAACGCCAGCACCAACGATCAACCCCTGTGAAGGATCAAATGAAATCTGGTCCGTCCCTTCTAAACCCTTTATATCCACCAGGTATTTGGGTTTGTATAATCGGTCGCGCATCTGCACGAAGAGATCGGTGCCGCCAATAAATGGGCGCGCTTCGCCTGCATGAGCGAATAAGAATCGGGAGGCGTCGGTACAGGAATCTGGTTTTACGTATTCAAAGTCAGGCAATTTTGGATATGCATTCATGTTGGGTTTCAACTCCTCCGTTCAACTCACAATCCATTCCTTAGCCATTATATATTCAGTACCCTGATTTCAGATGAATCCGTTTGCCTACAATCACGTTGCATCAATCAACTTAATTATAGCCCTCAACAGGCTAGGAAAATCCTGCTTGTACAAACAAATAATTTTTCTCCAACTCTCCCCAACAGGCGAGCTGAATTATTTTTAATCATTTCAATCAACCAGAAGATAATCTGCCA
>DATKXE010000007.1:0-2846 GCA_035529195.1 Anaerolineales bacterium | reverse complement strand
TCACCCCGGCTGAGTTGGAGGCAATGGCGGCTGTTAGCCTGCCTGACCTTCTCTTAATGCAAGCCTAATTCTGTCCAGGAATCCAACCGCACTTCACAATGCAAATCAATGAATTTATTTCCTGCACTGATTTTCCATGCCTGGATGTCCGTCATGACGGCTACGTGATTCCTGGCGGAAGGATCGACCCAGAGGTGGTCTCGATGTTGATGATTTCTGAGGCTGCTCCGGCAATCCCCAGTGATTATTACTATGCTGGCGGTGAGGCAGCTTTTGAACGAACCACAGTCGAGGCTTTCAGAGAGGCCGGAGTGGAGGCAGCTTCATTTAATGAGGTGCTAGAATTGGGTGTCTACCTGACCAGCGCGGTGAAATGCGGAAAGACCGGATATGGTATCAAGGCAGGAACGATCAAAGAATGCTCCCGCATCCTGGAAAAGGAGATCGCTTTGTTCCCGAATATTAAAGTGATCATGCTAATGGGAGATGTGGCGATTAAATCGCTCAATACGATTGCAAAGAGAGCTGGTGAAGCAAGAGTGATCCCATCTGGTTCCACTTATAAAATTCGTGGGGGTGAGTACTTCTTCAGAGGCATCCGGGTTTTCCCATCTTACCTTCAGGTAGGTCCCAGTTTCGGAATTGAAAAGAGCAAGCGCAGGATGATCGCCGAGGATATTAAGACAGCGGTGTCTATCATTGGATAGCGGAGAATCTCCAGGAGATATGAAATGGAAACTGCAGGAGAAGTGATGCAGCAGCTGAGATCCAAATCGAAACCTGACCAGCTTGAGGGGATGGCCAGGTTTGCGATTGTTGGTGATCAACGAATGGGGGTATCGGTGCCAGATATGCGCAATCTGGCAAAAGAAATTGGGAAGAACCACCAGCTCGCCTTAGATTTATGGGATACCGGTGTCCCCGAAGGAATGATCGTAGCGGGGATGATTGCTGAACCAGAAAAATTAACGGAGAGACAAATGGAGGCCTGGGTGGTGGATATCAACTCCTGGGATATCTGCGACCAGGTGTGCATGAACCTGTTTGAGAAGACTCCCCTGGCCGAGAAGAAAATATATGACTGGTCTGTCAGAGAAGAAGAATTTGTCAAGCGGGCTGCTTACGCACTGATCGCCTGCCTGGCCTGGCATGACAAGGGAGCCAGTGATGAGGCTTTCACTCAGTATTTTCCGCTGATCGTGGCTGGAGCAACCGATGATCGCAATTTTGTCAAAAAGGCTGTCAATTGGGCTCTAAGAAACATAGGCAAGCGAAATCAGTCATTAAATGAGAAAGCGATCCAGGTTGCTCATCAAATCCAGGGGATGGATGCCAAGAGTGCTCGCTGGATCGCCTCAAACGCGCTGCGTGAGTTAGAAAGTGATAAGGTTCAAGAGCGATTGAGAAAGCAAGGGAAATAGGAAGTTATTTACGAGGCGTGAGAACCAATGGGGAAATGAAATTTGAATACGTAAATTAGTGGCAGCGCAACCGCAGCTGACGATCATCACAAACGCCAGACTCTTTCAGCCCGGATGGATGGTTCGTTGAACCTGCCCTCCAGGCCAATTTCTCCCTCAACGATGAAGGGGATTTCTCGAGAGAAAACAGCTCGGTGGCGCCGGTAAACATCTTCTGGGATCACAACCAGCAGCATCCCTTCCAAATCCTCTAAATCTAATAAATAAATTTGTTCGCCGTTTATTGTACGTCTTTGCTGCCGGGTAAACTGCAATCCAGCCACGCGCACGCGCTGCCCGACCCTTTGTGATGCAGCCAATGTGGTCAAAGCGCCTGCTGCACTGATCTGTTTCTGATGCAGCTCCAGAGGGTGGGCAATCACGCTCACACCCAAGAGCTCTTTTTGCGCAGTCACTTTTTCCTCAAGGCTCCAATCCTCTCCATCTTTGTCAGGTGTTCCATTGAAAGTGAATAGCGAAAGCTGGCCTCCCTGCCAGCCTCCTTGCTTAATCGTCGTCAACAAAGCGGGGATCTTACCCAGCCCATCAAACGCGCCCACCCGGACCAGGTTCTCTGTCTCTTTGGAACGAGGATCGACCCTGGTCAGGAAATCCACCAGCGAATTGAAAGGTCTTGCGGATATGATGCGATCCTGGGTGCGCCGGGTTAACTCGTGGACCTGGTCCAGCCCCATGAACAGGATGGGACTCTGATTGATGGTACTGACGCTGAAATGACGTTGGGAGTAATTGACATGCGGCGCCTGGAGCTTGAGACCCAGGCGGCGAGCTTCGTTTAAATAAACCGGCTGCCGGTAATAGCCTCCCCAATTGGCAAGCACAGCAGCCATGAAAACCGCTGGATGGTGAGTTTTGCTCCACGCAGCTCGCCAGGCGATTTGTGCGTAAGATGCCGCATGCGCTTTAGGGAATCCATAACCAGCAAAAGCGGCCATCAGCTCCCAAACGTGTTCAGCAATATCCGGGGGAATCTGGCTTTGCTCCCCGGCGCCTGAGATGAATTTTACTTTGAGGGTCTGCATTTGCTCCCCGGGATCGAAATGACTCATAGCCCGGCGGAGCAAATCGGCGTCTGCCAAACTCAGTCCAGCCAGCTCGTGGGCAATACGCAGCACCTGTTCCTGGTACAGGATTACGCCATAGGTGTCCGCCAAGATATCCGAGAGCGCTGGGTGAAGATGCACGATCTGTTCTTCCCCGCGGTGGCGGCGTACAAAAGCATCTTTCAAACCCCCGGTCAGTGGGCCGGGACGGTAGAGTGCCAGGGCGATCATTAAATCGTCCACGCTTTGGGCCTGGATTTCCTTCAGAGTTGCCCGCATGCCGGGGCTTTCGACCTGGAAACAACCGATCGTGCGCCCTGCC
>DATKXE010000006.1:0-9723 GCA_035529195.1 Anaerolineales bacterium | reverse complement strand
AGGTCAGTGTAGATAATCGTTTCCTGGCAACTTATGTTGCTGATGGTATGATCGCTTCCACACCTACGGGTTCCACTGCTTATGCCTTAGCAGCTGGAGGACCAATTCTACCTCCTGAGCTGCGCAACATTTTGCTGGTACCCATCGCGCCTCATCTTTCCATTGACCGAGGGATTGTGCTCGCGGAAGGTTCTTCAGTTGCGATCGAAGTTCACACCAATCACCAAGCGGTACTTAGTATAGATGGTCAGCTACCGATCGATTTAGCAGATCGGGATTGTGTCAATGTTCGTGCAAGCAGTCATAAGCTTCAGTTCATACGGTTTCAAGATCCTGGATATTTCTACCGCAACCTTACACCACATATGAATCAAAACCCATCCACAGGAAATACTAGATGACCACAGAAATTATTGTTGCTTACTGTGAAAAACACCCTTCGGTTGAATCTACTTTACGCTGCAATCGCTGCGAAAAACCCATTTGCGCAAAATGTGCTGTCCTGACTGAAACCGGTTACCGGTGCAAAGAGTGCGTGCGTTCACAACAAAAAACTTTTGATACCGCAATCTGGATTGATTATTTGTTCGCGATCGGAATCGCTTTTATCTTGACCTATATCGGAAGCTTAATAGCCTCCAGGATTGGATTCTTCACCATATTTGTCGCTCCTGTTGCTGGCATGATTATTGCGGAAGCCATCCGCTTTGCTACCCGGCGTCGACGTTCTAAACGCCTGTTTCAGGCCACTGCTGTCGCCACTGCAATCGGCGGATTACTGCCTGCTCTCTCGGTGTTAGCATTTACCAGCCTCTCGGGTGGTTTTGGGAGTATTTTCTATTTCATATGGCCGATTGTATATACAGTCTTAGTAACATCCACTGTATATTATCGATTAGCAGGTATCCGTCTTTAATTCTTTTTTATACATTTGGGTTTATGCTTACTGAACTACGTATCGAAAATTTCGCCATCATTGATCAACTTGAACTGATTTTCCATCCAGGTCTGATTACATTTACCGGGGAAACCGGGGCTGGGAAATCAATCATCATTGATGCTGTTGAGCTTTTGCTCGGGGGGCGTGCAGATATCTCCATGATTCGCAGTGGAGCGGAAAGAGCAATGGTTGATGCCACTTTCCGGATACCCGATACGAACAGAGTACCTATTCAAAAGATCCTCGAAGGTGAGGATTTATTCGAAGACCCTGAATTCATCACAATCGGTAGGGAGGTTCGAATTGGTGGACGTAGCGTTGCCCGATTGAATGGTCGCAATGTCAATGCAAGTTTATTAAAGGAAATCGGTGAGCAACTTGTAGATTTGCATGGACAATCAGAACACTTATCCCTGCTTAGAATTAAAGAGCATCTAAATCTCCTCGATCGTTATTCAGGAGACCACGTTATCTTAGAAAGATACTCCATTGATTATCACGAGCTGGTGACAATAAAACGCGAATTAGCAAATCTACGTTTTGCAGAAAGCGAAGCAGCCCGGCAACTGGATATATTAAATTATCAAATCAATGAAATTGGTGCTGCAAACTTACAAACCGGTGAAGATGAGGACCATGTAGCTGAACGAAATCGCCTGGCAAACGCCGAAAACCTCACCTCATCTGCCCAACGAGCATTGATAAAACTCGAGGATGGCACTCCGGAGTCTCCCTCGGCAATTGATATTCTTGGAGACATCATCGATGATTTGAAAGAGATATCCCGACTTGATAAGTCTCAAATCAGTATTGTAGAAAACTTTGAAAACTCATTTTCGATGTTAACGGATTTATCACGAGAACTTCGAATTTATTTTGAAGAAATCGAATTTAACCCAAAACGATTAAACCAGGTTGAGGAGCGCTTGGATTTGATTTCTAATTTGAAACGAAAGTACGGTGGCACAATACCGGAGATTCTCGAATACCTTCAAAAAGCGAGGAAAGAAAAAGATACCATAACTCACGCCGGTGAACGCATTGCTGAATTGGAAATCCTTGAAAGCAGCATGCTGACAAAACTCGCCGAAAGTGGTGAAGCACTTTCAGATCTTAGGCATCAATCAGCTGAGGATATGGAAAAAGCAATCGAAGCTGAATTAGATGAGTTAAATATGGCTGGAGCCCAATTTAAAGTCAATTTCAAGGTGAGATTGCACCCTGACGGAGTATTACTGAAAGATGGGAGAACGGTGGCTTTCGATGCAAATGGATTTGAACAAATTGAGTTCCTGATAGCACCCAATCCTGGTGAAGGGTTAAAACCTTTGGTGAAAATTGCCTCCGGTGGCGAAACATCTCGTTTGATGTTAGCACTAAAAAATGTACTTGCGAGGGCAGATGGAATCCCAACGCTTATATTCGATGAGATCGATCAGGGAATTGGAGGGCGTGTAGGTACGATTGTCGGCAATAAACTATGGCATCTTGCACGGCATCACCAAGTCTTATGTGTAACCCACCTGCCTCAACTGGCGGCTTTTGGGGAACAGCACCTCCAAGTGACTAAAAACATCCAAAATGGACGAACAGTGACACAGGTTGCAGATCTAAGAGAAGATGCACGCTTACCAGAATTAGCTCAAATGTTGGGGGAAACTACCGAAGGGACTATGCACTCGGCTCGCGATATGTTGCAAACCGCTTCTGAATTAACAAATCCCGCGCATGACAGATTTACGGATTAATTTACTCGGTCCCCCCGAAATTCTCTGGGAAAATCAACTTCTCAATATTAATAGAAGGACTCCGCGTACTCTACTTTATTTCCTCGCCTCACAAAACAATTTAATTGCTAGGAGAAAACTCCTTTCTATCTTCTGGCAGGATTCAACAACTCCTATAGCCCGGCGACGCCTCCGTGAGGCATTGAGCCGCATCAGATCCGCAATCCCAATCCCAGATTTTATAACCATCCATAATGATTTCGTCGGATTAGAAACATCCAATTTATCCGTTGACCTTAAAATTTTTGTAGAATTACATGATTTAATTGGAAACTCACCCTGGACTGTATCGTCCGATCAAATTCTCCCAGATAATATTTTTCAATCCATGGTGAGGGCGGTTAATTTATGGCGAGGAACGCAATTTCTTGAAGGAATTGAACTCCCAAATTCGCACTTATTAGACGATTGGTGGTACCAAACCAACTTACATTTGACTCAGCTGCGCACAAGATTGCTGGCCAGAATTTGTGATCATTATTTAGCAGCTGGACAAATTGAAGATGCATTCACCTATTCAAAACTGGCTGTCGAAAGTGATAATCTCAATGAAGATCTACATTACCGAGTATTAAGAATATTGGTGGAAACGAATCGCTTTCAGGAAGCACGCCAGCACTATTTATCTGTAACAAAATTATTGAATGATGAGTTGGATGCACAACCTTCACAGCAGCTGGTATCCATTTATCGCCAAATAAATAGAAAAACACACGCCTCATCACCATCCATTCGACCAGATTGGCGTCTGTTAGCCAGCATCCACACCCCCTTTGTTGGTCGCAAAAGAGAATTCAACCAAATAGAAGCAGCAATGGAAAATGGGGGTGGGATTATCATCACCGGAGAATCCGGTTTGGGAAAAACTCGCCTTGTCCAGGAATATTGTGAATTATTTGCCACTGAGAGAAGAATTCTTGGCACCCATTGTCGTCCTGCAGAGATCAACCTACCCTTTCAGCCATTCATAGAATTACTTCGCAACAATATTGCCATATCTGAATGGAAAAGCTTTTCAAACACCTGGGCAGAATCATTAGCATTACTTCTCCCAGAAATTCTACCGGATTTTCAATCACATGATATTCCTTTGGTATCAAGTAATCCTGATCAAAATCGCTCCACTCTCTTTGAAGCGATTCGGCAGGTATTTTTACTGGTTGCTCAGAGGAACGATTTGATTCTGTTTATCGATGATCTTCATTGGGCAGACGAAGCATCAATTTCAACCATTGCGTACCTGATCGAACGAGCTCCTTTCAATAAAAATGCACTTCTAATTCTTGCTGCCCGTTCGGATTACAGCAATCAAAGCATAGAAAAAATTCTCTATACGAACCGTTCGGCATCAAATCTAGACTTAATAAGGATAGAGCGCCTAAATCACAAGGAAATTTCCGGACTGGGTAGATATGTTATGGGGTACCCATTGGAACAGGAATTGGTTTACCAACTAGATTATGAAACTGGTGGAAATCCTTTTATTATTCTCGAAACATTACACTTATTACAAGACAAGGAATCTCTTTCAGTACATTCAAGCCCCTCACGCCTACCATTACCAAAGAGTGTTTACACATTGATCCAGAATCGAATTCGGCAATTAAGCCCGGCAGCCCGTGGCATAAGTGAATATGCTGCTGTAATCGGCAAAGAATTTGACCCTGTGTTGATAAGCTTGGCCAACCAACAAAACTTATCCTTCATCGCACGAGCGATTGAAGAGTTAAAACAACGCCATCTGGTTGAAGCGATTCATCGGCCTGGTCAAGAAACAACCTGGCAATTCACTCACGATAAAATCCGGGAAACGATAATATTAGATACGAATCGAATCCGATTACGATATTTACATGAACGCATAGCTCAAGCAATTGAGTCCCAAATGGTTTCTCAATCCGGTAATCAAGCTGCTGTCTTGGCGCGCCATTATGAATATGCTGGAAAATTAACCACCGCCTTTATGTATTGGACAAAGGCTGCTCAATGGGCGCGACTATTATATTCCTCAAGCGAAGCCCTTCAAATATTATCTCGTGCTGAGAGTTTAATCCTCAAGACGAACGAGATCATCGATGATGAATCAATCCATGATTTTTATAGTGAGTGGACAGAATTAGCCTATGAAATGCTGGACGCACAATTGATTCGAGATCACAACAACAGATTATTAGAATTAGGGCAATCCAAGCAAAGTAAGCTCCTAATTGGTACTGCACTGAATGGTCTTAGTGATGCTTGCATGGTAGAGAACCAGTTTGAAGAAGGATTGGCTTCTACCAACCAGGCGATATCCTATCTTAAACAAACAAAAAACGCCTATGAAATAATGAACGGCCATACCAATCGTGGTGTATTCCTCTACATGCTTGGACGGCTGGATGAAGCTATCCAATCATGTGAGATTGCACTTAGCCTCGGAAATTCCGATAATAATCCAGCAGTACAACGCGGAATGGCGAATGCGCATTACCAGCTTGCCCTCTGCCAAACATTAGCTGGATGGCCTGAATCAGGATTAATGAATGCAAAAATCTCTTTAGAACTAGCCAATAAAATTGGTCATCACCATATTGCGGTTACTGCTTATTTAGCATCATCACTAGCGCAGTATTTTTTGGTTGATTATCAGAAAGCACGCGAGGACAATCAAAAAGGAATTGAAATTGCCGAAAGATTGCAGGCGAACCGTATGCTTGGGTATCTATATGCGTGTAAAGCCTTTTTGGATAATGCTTCAGGTGATCTAGGATCTGCTTATGAATTATCCCAACGGATACTCGAACTGGGACTGGAGCATAATCACCAGGATATCCAATCTCTGGCACACCGCATTCGAGGAGATATTTACCTTTTATTGAATTCTTATGAGAAAGCTCGAGAAGAATTTCAACTCGGTTCCAATAATTGTTCCCGCGATTTTTGGGGATTGGATAACCTGGTCCGTTTTGGGTATACACAGATCGCAACTGGTCAATCTGAAGTTGGAATGGTGAATCTCCTTAGGGGAATCGATCTTGCCCAATCTGGGGGATTTGGTATGGTCGAGATCCGGGGAATGCAATTTCTCAGCTACGCACACATCTCCAAAGGGGAGTGGAAACTTACACGGCAGGTAACCGAGCAACTCGCACACCAGGCTCGGATTCATTCTCTACCAATGGTAGGAATGTTAGCAAAATTTATTGGTGGAATTGCAGATTTTACCCAATCGAAACCTGAGGAAAATATTGAACAACTACAATATTCATTAAATTTTCTAGGTCATGAAGATCAACCTTATATAGCATTAAGGATATTAATGCACCTTATTAGATTGAAAAAGAATTCGGGGTTCGATAATGGTCAAGAGATTTTACGGTTCAATGACATCCTTAACCGGTGTGAGAGGCTTGCTTATCCAGCAAAGATACAAGAAACCTTTCAGATCTATAAGAAAAAAATGGGGCTATTGATCTCTGGCTAAGACCTTGTCAACGTTTTGGCAACGCCTGCATGGTATAGTATTTGTTGTAGATTGACCACTTCCCTGCAGGGTGCCGGGGTATATCATTAGGGGATCCTGCAAAAAGCCGACAGCGGTTGCGGGGATAAGCCGCTGTCGGCTTATTTTCATAGGGTCCCCTAATACAATGAGCGCCTAAATCACACATATTTCGTGTAAAATTCCACCATGTCTGCTGTGTCACAAATCATAAAATCACGGCAACGTCGCAATCATAGACGAGGCAAATTGGTTTCGAGGCGATTAGGTCAAATAGCCATTCTGTTCCTAATGATTCTCAGCTTATTCGTCTCAATTTTGGTTATCGCAGGTTCCTTTCTATATGCAAATCTATTGGAAGATATCCCATCTCTTGAATCACTCCCCCTGATTTTCGAGTCGTCTGGTAAACAACTGCATAATCCAACAAAATTATACGATCGAAGTGGGCAGCATTTAATCACTGTTCTAGAGAATCCAAATGCAAGAGGACAAACATACCTTTCGCTGGATGAGGGTAAACAAAATAATATTCCAGAAACGCTCATCTTGGCGACCATCGCCTCCTCAGATCCAGGTTATTGGAATAATCCCGGAGTAAATTGGGATAATCTCCGGAATAATAACCAACCGACCATAGCACAGAGACTGAATCGCCTATATCTATTAGAACAGGAGTCCCCATCCTATCGCCAAACATTCAAAGAGTTGATCTTAGCAGCACAAGTTATATCGTTATATGGTCACGAACAAATCCTGGAATGGTATTTGAATGCTGAATATTATGGCAACCTTGCGTATGGCGCTGATGCTGCGGCAAGGATTTATTTCGGTAAACCTGCTGCTGAACTGAATCTTGCAGAAGCTGCAACTCTTGCAGCAGCTGCGAAATCCCCAGATCTAAATCCAATTGATGCTCCTGTTGCTTCCCAAGAAGCGAAAGACCGCATACTCCAGGAAATGTTCAATCAAGGAGTAATTTCTGCTGAACAACTTGATAAATCTCTCAAACAGGATTTAAGTATAAAATCTGCCCGTGATTTTCCGATTAATCTCGAACCGGCATTCACCAATTTGGTGATTGAACAAGCATCTGAATATATTCCTATAGAGCGTATTTTTCGTGGTGGTTTGATAATAATAACTTCCATGGATTACGATCTTCAAACTCAAACTGAATGTACAGTGGCGATCCAAATTTCCAGAATCGCAGGAGAACTACCCGAGGATCAGGCAAAATCAGTTTTTGAAGAATGCGAGATGGCTCGCTTGCTGCCCTCAATATACGAGGAGAGTGCAATTCAAGATTTCCCAATAGCCGCAAATGCGCTTGTAATGGATCCACATGAGGGTCAAATTCTGGCAATGGTTGGCAAACGTGTTGGAAGCCAGGACCCGGATCAATTTACTGGTCATCCACCCGGATCTATTCTCTCTCCCTTCATTTATTTGACTTCCTTTACCCGCGGCACAAGTCCGGCGACATTACTATGGGATATTCCAGCCAATATCCCATCCGGTTTCACAGATATTCAGAATATGATTGATCAGTATAATGGCCCGGTTAGTTTACGAACCGCACTCGCAAATGATTATTTAGTTCCCGCCTTACAAATACTTACTCAAATGGATCCAGATCAAGTATGGCATACTGCCGAACGTTTGGGTCTAACCCAGCTCCAGATACCTTCAGGAGATGGAACATACCGTGTACTTTTTCAGAATGGAGAAGCCGATCTGGCTGAGTTAAGCCAGGCATATGGAGTTCTTGCCGCTCAGGGTATATTAGCTGGGTTCCCGCAGAACAATAATTCTTACGAAGACCCGAATTCACCCATCAGCCCACAGGTTGTATTAAAAGTTTTTGATGATGCGGGCAATGAACGGCTGGACTGTACCGAACAAATTTCTGAATGCCGTACAATAAAACGTCCAGTCATAACCCAAGAATTAGCTTATCTCATCACAGATGTCCTCAGCGATGAGACGGCGCGCTGGCCAAGTTTAGGTCACCCGAATTCCCTGGAAATTGGCCGCCCTGCGGCTGCTAAGATAGGCAGCACGAACAGCAAAGAAGACCTTTGGACGATTGGTTACACGCCAGATTTGCTTGCCGGGGTGTGGATTGGATCCGAGAATTCCTTCCTGGAAACTGATCTCTCACCTGAATGGTCTGCAGGATTATGGCATGCCATTATTCAATATGCGACCAGAGATTTCCCGAACAAAGATTTTTCTGTTCCACCATCGTTGAATGAAATTCAAGTATGTAATCCATCTGGATTGTTACCCACAGATGACTGCCCGCATGTCGTAAATGAGATATTCATCAGGGGAAACGAACCCACACAAACTGATAATTTGTATAAAGCTTTCCTCATTAATCAGGAATCAGGACGCTTGGCAACAATCTTTACTTCTCCAGCGTTAATTGAGGAAGAAGTGTTCATAGTTATCCCTCCAGAGGCTGAGGAATGGGCAATAAATGCCGGCATCCCTCAAATTCCAAAAGCTTATGATGTGCTTGATATTGAGCTAAATCAAACCGGGGATGCGCGTATTTCATCTCCATCGATGTTCAGTACGATTTATGGTTCTGTACCCATTATAGGGCGCGCTGCAGGTGATGGTTTTGAATCCTATAGATTACAAATTGGATCTGGCCTTAATCCCGATACTTGGTTCCAAATCGCTGAGCAAATGGACGACCCCGTTCAGAATGGGCAGCTCGCAATGTGGGATACATCAAATTTGAGCGGTTTGTATGTTTTGCAGCTGCTTGTCTCTTCTGAAGATGAACGAGTAGAATCATCCATAATCCAGGTAACAATTGATAACCAGGAACCTGAAGTGAATATTCGCTTTCCTGAGCAAGAGCAAATATTAAATCTTAATGATTACGAAACGATTACGTTGCAGGCTGAAGCGAGCGACAACTTGGAGATAGAAAAAGTTGAATTCTTTATTGATGGAGACTTAGCGGCAAGCCTTAACTCACCTCCCTATGCCATTCCGTGGAAATTAATGGTCGGACAACATATCATCCGAGTTCATGCTTACGATCACGCCGGCAACAAGAGTGATGCTAGAGTGCAGATAATTGTTGAGCGATAAAAAAATCTCCAGGTGATAATTTTTCCCTGGAGATTTAGATTCATGGTATTTTCATTTATATTAGGGAAGCGATCCTACGACATCAAAAGTAGCCAAAATCTGATCAAGTGCATCAAAATCTGCATTCTTACCGATTTGCATTTCAACCAGGATCAGGAATGCCTGCGGATCTTCCTTCGGTACAGCTGTTAACACGAAGTAAACATTTCCTGACTCACCACAATTTTCATATAGATCGTATTTCCCTCGATACAGGTTATCTTCATAGTCATAGCGGTCATCATACTTACAATCGTCAATCAGGTCATCCCTACGAACATCGAGTAAGTTGACATAACCACCCAATTTAGCCAGATCATCAGATGCCCCAAAGAACACACCTGATTCTGACCAAGTAT
>DATKXE010000005.1:0-3985 GCA_035529195.1 Anaerolineales bacterium | reverse complement strand
CATTGATGAACGGATTGCCAATCAAATCCGGCAGGAGGCTGCTCAAGCCTGGCTTAAATCCAATCCAGATGCATTGGAAAATTACCTCAATCCCAGTTTGGAGGATAACAAGCTGGATTGGGTGCGCCGTGAACATATTCCGGCCAAGGTTAGCGAGATGGCTTTAGCGTTTATCCGCCTTGCCAAGGATCGCCAATTAACCCCCTATGAAATAGATGCCAGACTCGGGCAGCTGCCGGTTCCGCTGCCCCTGGCTCAAATGTGTTCTGAAATCTACCAGTCTTACCAGCAAGCATTAATCTACCGTGGGGCATTAGATTTTGATGACCTGATGCGCCTTGCTCTGCAGGCACTCCAGCTCGATGAGAGCTACCTGGATCGCTTGCGGCATCGCTGGCCTTTTATTCTTGAAGATGAAGCCCAGGACAGCAGCCGGCTGCAGGAGGAAATCCTGTCTACGCTCAGTGCGGAACATGGAAATTGGGTGCGGGTCGGTGATCCAAACCAGGCAATTTTTGAGACCTTCACTACTGCCAGCCCTGAGTCCCTGCGAGATTTCCTCGCCTCACCCGGTGTGGCTGATCTAGATATGCCCAATTCAGGACGTTCAACCAACAGCATTATCAACCTGGCTAACTTCCTGATCCAATGGACGCAAGAATCTCATCCCAGGATCGAGGTGCGGGAGGCTTTGGGGCCGCCCACAATAGAGGCGACACCACCCGGCGATCCCCAGCCCAATCCGGCGGATGATCCGCGTGCCATCCAGCTGGTCGAGCGCGAACAAACCCCGCAAGAAGAGATCCAATACATCGCAGATTCGCTGGAATCCTGGCTGCCTCAACACCCTGAAAAAACCGTGGCTGTCCTTGTTCCACGCAACAAGCGCGGCTTCGACCTGATTGAAGAATTAAGCCGCAGGAAGCTGGATTATTCAGATACGCTCTTGCGGAGCACGCGGGCGACAAGGAAAGCTGCAGGGGCACTTGCCAATTTGATTAATTACCTGGCTGATCCAGGATCTGCGAAAAAGCTGGCAACCGCCTATCAAGTATGGCGCAGGACCAATTGGGAGGATGAGCAGCAGAAATCCAGTTTCGAACGAGTACAGCGCCTAATAAAATCCTGCCGGCATGTTGAAGATTACCTCTGGCCGCGCGCCGGACGCGATTGGTTGGCGAGCCAAGATTTTGGAGAGCACGAAACCTGGTTCACGGCTGAGCTGCAGCAGTTCCGCCAAATCGTACATCGCTGGCAAGGTGCGGTCATGCTGCCCATCGACCAGCTGACCCTCTCTCTGGCTCAAGACCTTTTCCAGGAACCCCCGGACCTGGCGGTAGCTCATAAGATGGCTTTGCTCCTGCGTCAGGCAAAGGATGCCCACCGCGATTGGCGTTTATCTGATTTCACCGATGAGCTGGCTGTGATCGCACAAAACGAACGCCGCTTTATCGGTTTCAGCGAGGATGATAGCGGGTTCGATCCCCAGAAACACAAAGGCCAGGTTGTCATCGCAACCCTGCATAAATCAAAAGGCCTCGAATGGGACCGGGTTTATTTGATGTCGGTGAACAATTATAGTTTTCCATCTGGTCAGGAGTATGACCGCTATATAGCAGAGTCCTGGTTTGTGCGAGACCATCTTAACCTCGAAGCCGAGGTTCTGGATCAGCTGCAGATCGCCCTTGCTGCGGGTGACTATGATTGGTATGAAGAGCGGCGCGCCTCCACGGCAGCCCGTCTCGATTATGTCTCCGAACGATTACGGCTGCTTTATGTTGGCATCACTCGAGCAAAAAGGGAGCTATTTATCACCTGGAACAACGGACGGGATGGCAAATTGAGACCCGCAGAATCATTTTCAGCATTAATCGGATATTGGGAAGAGCAGCTCATTGAGTTGGGAGGTCAATCCACATGAGCCTTTTAGCCTCTGATTTTCAATTCAGCCAGCGAAGCCTGCAGGATTATGTTGACTGCCCGCGCCGTTTTCAACTGCGCTACCTGGATCAGCTCGCCTGGCCGGCAGTCGAATCGGAACCATTAAGCGAGCATGAAGGACGCATGCAAGCTGGGGCTGCATTCCACCGCCTGATCCAAAGCTACCTGGTTGGTGTACCCGCTGAACGCCTTTCGACAATGCTCGCATTTGAAAGCTCAAACAATAACGACCTGCTGCGTTGGTGGGGTAACTACCTCCAATTTTCTGATGTCACTCCGGTCGATAACAACTTGGTTGAGGCAACCCTTTCCGCACCCCTGCGCAGCTTCCGCTTGCTTGCTAAATACGATCTTGTGCGCTGGGAAGGTGATCGCGCAAACAGCAAGGTAACCATACTTGACTGGAAAACTTCTACCCAGCGATCACCCAGCCAATGGCTGGCGGAACGACTTCAATCGCGGGTCTACCCATACCTGCTGGTTCAGGCAGGGGCGTCCATTATTAACGTAGAAAAAATCAACCCCGAGCAAGTAGAAATGGTGTACTGGTTCGCAGAACACCCTCAAGAACCCCAGCGCTTTAAATACAGCACTGAACAATACCAGCTGGATCACGATTACCTGACCGGTTTGGTCGCGGAGATTGAGGATCTTTCAGTGGATGACTTTCAACTGACTCCAGATGCTTCGAAATGCAAATTTTGCAGCTACCGTTCCCTATGTGACCGGGGTATCGCAGCCGGTAACCTTGACCCGGGAGAGATCGATCAGGAGCCAACAGGCATCAATGATATTGACTTTGACTTCGACCAGGTGGCAGAGATCGAGTTTTGACCTTGATCGATAAGAATAAATGAAAACCTGGCTTAATCCCAAACCTGTTCCGGTTCCAACTGAAATCTCGGAGGCAGTCGGAGGTCATCCCCTCGTCTCTGAGATATTAGCGCGTCGAGGTTTGACCGATCTGGACCGTATCCAGGCATTTCTCGATCCGAACTTATATATCCCCTCATCTCCATTCGAACTGGATGATATGCAGGCAGCTGTTGATCGGATAATGGTTGCGCTCCAGGAAGGACAGCGCATCTGTGTGTGGGGGGATTTCGATGTCGATGGGCAGACTTCCACCACAGTGCTGGTTTCCACCTTGCGAGATTTGGGTGGGGTGGTCCAATATCACATCCCGCTGAGAAGCAAAGAGTCTCACGGTGTTAACCTGCCAGTTCTAAAGGGCATCATCGCAGAGGGCATCGATTTGCTCTTAACCTGCGATACCGGGATCAGCGCTCATGAGGCGGTCAGCTATGCCCGATCCCAAGGTGTGGATGTGATTATCACCGATCACCATGACCTGCCGCCACAATTACCAGAGGCATCAGCGGTGATCAATCCCAAGCGGGGTTCTGCAGATCATCCAATGTCAGGCTTACCTGGCGTGGGCGTGGCCTATGAACTGGCTCAGGCGCTCTTCGAACGGATGGGTCAGCCAAGAGAAGTTGAAGAGCACCTTGACCTGGTTGCTCTAGGGATCGTCGCTGATCTGGCGCTGCAAAGCGGTGATGTGCGCTACCTGCTTCAACGAGGACTCGAGAGTCTGCGCCAAACTCAACGTTCTGGCATGCAAATGATGATGGAAATTGCTGAGATCAATCCTGCCGGGTTGACAGAAGAGCATATCGGATTCGAGATAGCACCGCGATTGAACGCCCTGGGCCGGTTGGGGGATGCCAATCAAGCCGTGGAGTTCTTAACCACCAGGGAGAAGAGCCGGGCGAGAATTATCGCCAACCAGCTGGAAGGGTTAAACGCTCATCGCAAAATGATCAGCGGTCAAGTCTTCCAGGCTGCTCAAGCCCAAATTGAAGCCGATCCCACGCTGTTAAAAGATTCAGCGCTGGTATTGTCTCACCCAACCTGGCCAGGAGGGGTGATCGGTATCGTGGCCAGCAGGTTGGTTGAGCGTTACAGCCGACCGGCATTGCTGATTGCTTCCCCACCAGGGGAGCTGGCGCGCGGCTCGGCGCGCTCTGTCCCTGGGGTTGAT
>DATKXE010000004.1:0-3314 GCA_035529195.1 Anaerolineales bacterium | reverse complement strand
CTCATTACGTACGTCGCGCCTTTGGCTGGGATGATCTTGCATGGATTGATTTTCCTCGCTTTACTCATTCAGGCCGCATTAAGTAGAAACAAACGGATGTATCGTTTCCTCGTTGTTCTCGCACTTGCCCCATTGATCCGTCTGCTCAGCATGACCCTGCCGCTTATCCAATTCCAACCCATCTATTGGTATGTAGTGATCGGGATTCCGCTTTCCATCGCAGCATTTTTATGCTCCCGCATAACTGGATTGAATAGCAACAGCATAGGCCTGAGCCTATCAAGGCGAGCCATCCCGACCCAACTGCTGGTCGGTATCTCGGGTTTACTTCTGGGATATATAGAATATCTGATCCTTCGTCCCGAACCGCTGGTTGCGGAGCTAAGTTGGGAATTTTTCTTGCTTTCAGCTTGGATCCTCCTGATCTTCACCGGGCTTCTGGAGGAGATCATCTTCAGGGGTATGATGCAGACCTCGGCCATACAAAATTTAGGATCCCTGGGAATACTATATGTCGCAGTCCTTTTCACAATCATGCATCTTGGCTACCGCTCACTCATCGATGTCTTGTTCGTTTTCGCGGTGGCCATTGTTTTTGGTTTTCTTGTTCACCGAACTGGCACACTGGCAGGTGTATCTCTATCCCATGGGCTAACCAACATCTCACTTTACCTTATCTTCCCATTTTTGCTCGCAAGTCCAGCGATCAAGAATGCCACCCCAATACCCTTAGTTTTACCTGAGGTTATTGTGCCAAACATGGTAATCCAGGTCACATTAACCCCATCACCATCACAGACCCTTCCATTAGGTCAATATGTGATACCCATGACAGGATCAACAAATGATGATGAAGAAATCAATGCTCCGCCTGAACCGACATTAATTATTACTGAAACGGTCCCCACAATTTGTTCACCGCCATCATCCTGGGTGGTATACACTGTCCAATCTGGGGATACACTGCCGGTGTTAAGCGCCCGTTATGGAGTGAACATTAGTGTGTTGCTGTATGTCAATTGTCTGGAGACAGTTGAAGATATCCTGGTCGGGCAGCAGCTTTATGCCCCTTTCATGATTATGCCCAGTCCAACATTTACCCCCTCGCCAACTCCTTTACCTACGACAAATCTTCCCGCTACCCAAACACCTTCCAAACTTCCTCCTCAAAAACCAACCTCAACCCAGCCTCCCAATGATATTCCTTCGCCCACTAATCGCCCGAAGGCCACGGAGACGCCTCGTCCTAGGTCTACTTTTGCACCTACCTTTGCTGAGCTCACCGATGTAACCCCATCTCAACCCGCGCACACTCCTACCCCTGTCGCGTAAGCGCAACGTAGTTGTTGGAAATTTCTTGGTTCGGAAAAGTTGCCTGGTGAGTATAATGAGAAATATTTTTTAGCCAATCTAATAATATAATCCCATGTAAATGAAGAGAAGATACAAACATAAAAGGCTGTGTTTATTCAAACAACACAGCCTTTTATGTTTTAATGGCTAAATCAAATCAGCGCTTCTATGACTTTAAATATTACAATTAGAATGAAGGCGATCATGAATGGCACGATGCCAATGTTTACTACCCGACCGAGCTGGTGCAAGCGGCTGTTTGCAGAAGCAGTAGCCAACTCTTTCTGAACGAGCAAGGTGATTAACACGAAAACGCCTACCAGGGCTAAAGAGCCAGCAATACCTGATGCGGTTAAAATTGTAACAGTAGAAGTTGTAACAGTAGAGATCATCAATTCGCCCCTGTACAACGAATAAAAGCCAACTCTGTTTCCATTATAATGCAAAAAAGAGCACTGTCAATAAATATTACGACTGTAATATTATTAATGTTTATCACCCACCAATCACAAGAGCAATAGTTCATGGGCAATAATGATATTCGCACCAAAAAGATAATATCTTTAAATTGGTGTCAAGACGATTTCAAACCCATTTCCAAGTCTGCGATAACAGAACAGGAGAAGTACTTAATCAAAAATAAGATGTGAGAATGACTGGTGATTTGGGCGACACTACTTTCTTCAGGAAAGTATGGGTATCTTCAATAATTGGGATCCCTTACCTTGTTAAACCAGCAGCATTCCTGGCAAAGACGAGCGCAGATTCAACTTTGGAATCAGAATAAAATTGCACAATTGACAAAGACACTAATGTTGAAAGTGCGATAATGAGAATATATAAGAGCCAGTGGAACCCCAGAACCACCGGCTCTCATAAAAGGGGAAGATATACAATCTGAGGTGGATGAGGTGAGTCATCCACGTGTATAGAATAAACGAAAAACCCTCCTGGCGCATCCCTCTCCAGGAGGGTTTTATATCATCCACCTGAATGATTAATGCTGGTTATTCGACCAGGTTATTGCGTACAGCAAGTACGATAGCTTCAGCCCGGTTGGATACATCCAGCTTCTGCAGGATATGGCTTACATGTGACGAGGCTGTCGCCCGGCTTATGGATAAGCGCTCTGCGATCTCAGGGTTGGTTAAGCCTTCTACCATCAGCGCTAATACTTCCAATTCTCGAGGTGAGAGATCCTGCCCAACTTGGGGTTTACGCCCGGAGGTGATTAAGCCTTGCGTGACTTCCGGGGATAGGGTTCCGCGACCGGCGTTTGCAGACCGGATCGCAGCAGCTAAATTGTCACCTTTTACATTCTTCAGCAGGTAGCTGATCGCTCCAGCTCGAATGGCTTCCTGCACCATGCTCTTTTCCTGGAAGTTGGTCAGTGCAATGACCTGGGTGGCAGGATTTTGTTCACGAATCAGGCGCGTCGCTTCAATCCCGCCCATGCCCGGCATAATGAGGTCCATCAAAACAACATCAGGCTGCAGCTGCAGACAAAGTTCAACGGCTTGCATGCCATCGCCGGCTTCTCCGATCAGCGACAGGTCGGGTTGGACTTTGAGATAGGCTGCTAAGCCGCGGCGCACCATATCATGGTCGTCGACAACTACAATTCGAATTTGCACCTGGTCAGACATACTGTCATCCATACTCCCTCATGATACCAGCATCTAAGAAAATTTTCCTCAGATTAAACTGTGCGCGATGAAATAGGACTGCTGCTACCAATAAATAATTTCCCTCGTTATGAAGATTGGTTCGGTGTCGATCAAATTTGTACCCCTTGCTCTCGATTTGGAGGTGAAACAACCAGGAATATTAGCAGGATGAAGCTAGGGAATATTTGTGTGACCAGGCGTTCCATGGAAGTGCTCAAATGCCATACCAGGTCCTTTGGCGTGAACAAATAGACCAGAAAGTAGATCCCCGTCAGCAGCGTGATGCGGAGTGCA
>DATKXE010000003.1:0-2477 GCA_035529195.1 Anaerolineales bacterium | reverse complement strand
TTTTATTATCGGTTTATCACAGTGGTTAATATTAGGCCGTCGATACGTTAATTCATCGATCTGGTGGTTGGGCAGTTCGATTGGCGTTGTTGTGGGTTCCAGACTTGTATTTGCTACAGATTTGATCAACCAATCCGCAATTATTTCATTGCTCGATGCAGTTCTTGTTTATCCCATTTCAACTGGATAAATCCATTCAAGGTTGCTCGCCTATCACAATCAATCGCAAACCAATGTGGTCAACACCACCAAATCAATCGCGGAGTTCAACCAAACCAGCAGACCGATTTCCATATTACTCCTGAGCTTTTGAGATTTATTATCATTTACGGATTGATCCTGTACCTGATTGGACATGAGACAATGCCTGATATAGCTTGTTGATATGTTGGGAGCAGACTTGTGAACGTAACAATGATATTTATATCCCATCAGGACTTGAACCCCAGTCCGTGAGGTCGAGGGTTCGAGTGCCCCCGCGCCCACTGAGTAAGATATATCACTCCCTTTCGCGGGGATTTTTTTATCAGGTACCGGGGGGAGGAACGAATAACATCCAGAGAGAGATCTGAGGGTTGTCAGGAGGGAGTTGGTTGGAATTGGCTACCAGCCGCCTAATCGTGGGTGATCAGGGCTGCTATACTGGAGCCCATGGATTCTTGCGCAGGTATAATTTTCAACTTGCTGGATGATAGCAATTGAACCCCAAATTACTGGTCCAATTCCGGTTCCATCTGCAGCGTAGCAAAATCCGCCTTCTGAATGTGCATCTGCAGGTGCAGCTACAATCTTCACAAAATAGTTCCAACTGCAGTATTGACCATCTTGGTCATACTATATTCCATTCTGGTGATTGGTTTCCCATGCGCCAGAATCAGGTAGATCTCTTTGAATGAAGCTCTGACAAACCAGACCGGAAAGACAGCATTTTCCTTCCTTGCGCTTTAACGTGGTCGTGTTTTAATCTGATTTGTGCCTGAATAACGCGTGAAAGAATAAGCATCAGCGCTGGAATCCCCGGTATCTATTCATCACTCGCTGCAGTTCATCCAGGGGAAGGGCGTGCACCATGCGATTTCTGAAGCCCGTCATGGTCTCTGCACTGGTCATGGCGTTCAAAATCGATTCTTCAACCGCTTCTGCCACGGCTTCAAACAGGGGATTGAGGTGATGGTGAGGCAGCATTTTGATTTCGAAGGGGCCGCTGCCGGAAAGATGGTTACCGGTAGCAAAAGCCAGAAAGATATCTCCGCTGCCGTTGTGGCCGATGCCGCCCACGCGTGCCAGGCCCAATGCAGCTCGCCGGGCCAGGCGCTGGCACTGCACCGGGAGCAGGGGGGCATCCGTGGCAATGATGATGATAATCGAGCTGGATGGTCTAGTTGTTTCGTCAAAGGGATTGGGGGTTTGGCTGTAATCCAGCTCTTGGCCAACCGGGACACCATCGACTCTGAAATTATAACGGTCGCCATGGTTTGCCTGCACCAATGCACCCAGCGTAAATTGACCGCTGGGTGTTTCCACGATTCGGGAAGCGGTGCCGATACCCCCTTTAAAATCATGGCAGATCATACCGGTGCCGCCTCCGACATTTCCTTCCTCCACAGGTCCGGGTTGGGCAGATTCCAGGGCAGCGATGACATGCTCATGGGTGAGGTGAAAAGCATCCAAGTCATTCAACCAACCATCCCAAGTTTCAGCGACTACAGCCAGCGAGGAAAGGTCTGTCTGACCGGTTCTCTGCCCGTAAGCCACTAGAGCTTCGTGGGCGGTCCCCACCTGGTGAGTGTTGGTCAGCACAATTGGGTAGCACAACAGACCGGACTCTGCCAACCAGTGCATACCGGTCATTTCTCCAGTGCCGTTAAAAACATGGTAGCCGGAAAATGCATTATCTTTCCAGATATCCCCTTCGCGCGGCAGTATGACAGTCACTCCTGTCCGGGCAATGCGCGGATGATCATAAATCAGGGTAGTGTGACCCACCCACACGCCGGGTACATCTGTGATGGCATTGTGATTTCCTGTGGGGTGGCGACCAATCTTTATCCCAAGTTCTCTCAGGCGGGCGCGCTGCATGACTATCCTCCTATTAATACTCCTGATCTAGATCATGTCCCACTAGGGGCAGGTGATCAGATGCCGATTCAACATTTCTGGTCGATGCAAGTATAGTGCAAAAAAGGCTTTGGTGCATGGGAGTCATTAATCCGGTTGGCTGTCGTTTATTTCTAAAGGTTTGAGCCAGGAGAGGTGAGCGCGGGAAATCTTCTGGATGAAATTTGAGCGATTACCGAAAGCGCGATCGGTTGTATAATGGAAAAAGAGGAAATACATTGATGAAGCCTACTATTAATAAAGAAGACCGCCACGGTTGGCCAGCACAGGTCCGACCAGATCGCAAGATGCTCGAGCCCTGGAGCCTGGAACTGCTGATATCTGTCAACCACATCCACCATCACAACCTGTCTCCGGAT
>DATKXE010000002.1:0-5921 GCA_035529195.1 Anaerolineales bacterium | reverse complement strand
CCCGAATGGGATCTGATATGAGCTGCTAAGAATAGGGGTTGGGGTTCAATATCATCATCAAGGAAAACCAGCAGATTTCCACTGGCTTCCTTTGCGCCAACATTGCGAGCCATAGCAGGACCTTGAGTCGGCTGCTCAATCATGCAGATTTGGAGCTTTTCCTGGAATGATCCAACAATATCAGCAGTATTATCTGTGCAGCCATCGGCGACCACAACAACCTCAAAATCATCAGGTGAGATGGTTTGTTGTGTGAGAGCAGTGAGAACCTTTTCAAGGAGGTTGCTTCGGTTATGAGTTGGAATTACCACGCTCGCAATTGGTGAATTGGAGGATAAATGTGCTTTAATCAATGCTTGCTAACTCATTTTCTCTTCGTGATAGGTAATATGCGCGGGGACCTGAAAGACAACCGCGTAATTCATTGACCAGCAGATCTACGGGTGTGCTGTTTGGAAAATGCAGGATGGATTTTAGAAGCGCTGGGAGTTGATGCTTCCAAAACCAATTCCCAGCCATAAAGATTACACTCCACTCTTTATCCTGAACGAGCTTTCCAGTCCAGTATGCGTAAGTGCCGACCCCATAGCCATACAGCACATGGCGTAATTCTTCCCAGGTTCTCCGATGGCGGTGCCAGGAGAGAGCTGCAGGTTCATAAACGATCTGAAACCCATTGGCTATTATGCGGTAAAACAATTCTGTATCTCCCCCAGAAAGGGTTGGTGTCCCAGCATCAAGAACTTCATCGAATGGCCCAATCAGGTCGAGTACGCTTCTTCGCAGAGCCATATTGACTCCAGCACCCACGCGACCAGCAGCAAGGTGGTGGAGATTATTCTTATCATAGACTTTTCGAGTGAAACCGCGGTTGAAGGGAGAATAACGCTCAAACCATTGCTGGGCTGCTGTATCTAGCTCTAGGGGCATGGTTAATCCAGTCACACACAGAACCCGGGGATCGCTAAAATTAGGTAACAGTGCTCTTAACCAGTCTGAATCAGGAATGGCATCATCGTCAATGAAGGCGATGATGTCATGGGAAGCTTCCATTAACGCTCGGTTGCGAGCTCTATTTAGGCCTGGGTAATTCTCATATACGTAGCGTACTTGTGAAAAGCTTTGGGTGATATATTTCGTTTCTGGACTCAGGGAGCAGCTATCAATCACAAGTACTTCCTGCCCATCTTCGGGCATACAGGTGATTTCCTCCAAACAGCGCTTTAAATCCTCCGGCCGGTCGCGGGTGCAAATAGCGATTGTTATTTTTTCTTTCTGGATATCGGTCTTGGGCCTGCTATCCAATTCCAACTCATCTTCCAGCCAGGCTTGCCAAAAAGGGAATTCTACTGAATTAAGGATAATTCTCTCCAACCTATCCCTATTCATGCTTCTCCCATTTAAATTTAGCTGAACTTGACCGACTGGTCTGTGCTTGTAACGAATTAAGGCCAATGCTTGCTTCTGTTCATTGGAACCACCGATTTCATCAGGTAGACTGACGAAGTCTAGATCCAGTACGGCAACTGGATCAGCGAAATTTTTCTGGCTGCGATTAAATTCAAATGTCTCATTTGAATAAAGCCATCTGACCAAAAAGATCATCTGCAAGCTTCCCTGTAGGATGGCAAAAGCCAGTAAAATTGATAATGGGTGACCTTTCACAAACACTGAATAAATTGTTCCCAGAACCAGGAGGATCAGCGTAACAGCTTGTGGCAGTAACCACAGTGGGTTGAGCTTGCCACCTTTGCTCTTTGGTGTAGGCTGGAAGCCTAAGGGTAGACGAAGCAACGCCATGCCCCAGGAAAGCATGTAAATTGGCCAGGTGCTGTACACGAGCGCGACGGCTCGTGCCAATGAAGTTTTTGGTGAGCTATGGTGCCGGTAGAAGCGGAAGGCGAAATGTCGGATAAGCACATCCGCAATGGCAAGTGGGGCGATATGGATCAAGTAATCATGGAAGGAATATCAAAGTTCAGGTCCAGCGAAGATCAGTATTCCTATTGTTGCAAACAGGTGGCCAGCCACTACCGGTCCAATCCAATATTTGGTCATGCGCACAGAGTAAGAAAGGCGCTGTCCCCAAGAAAGTCTCAAAAAGAGGCGCGGGTAAGCGGTCAACAGCAATTCGAAAACGCCGCGCGCCCACTTCAACTGCTGTATAAACCAAGCAGAAAAACTCGGAGGAGCAATCCCTGGAGCCAATGGTTCGGCGATGTATGAACTTTTCCATCCGGCTGCATGCAGAGTGATGGAAGTTGCCAGATCCTCAGCCAGACCGGGTTGATAGCCACCGATCGACCTCAGGGCGGAGCGGCGGATTAATGCGTTGCTGCCCATCAGAGTTGCGCCTCCGATGCCATCCGCTCCGAGGGAGGTGGGATTATAAAACTCCAGGCTGGTCTCGATCGCTCCTTCCGCTACCCAGCTATCCTTACCATTCTTGAAGGTTAACATAACTTGGACGAAACCAATCTCGGGATCAGCAAAATAACCTAGACTGCGTTCAAGAAAATTCATCTCGGGCACATGATCGATATCAAAAATCACAATAATATCGCCACTTGTCTGTTCCAGTGCTGCATTGATATTGCCGGCTTTGGCGTTCTTGTGGCCGTCACGGGTTATATAACCCGCCCCGAGGCGGTTAGCCATGACTGCAAGCGCTGGTTCGTGCCCGTCGTCCAGCAACCAAGTTCGATGCTCGCCTTTCATGTTGCTAGCCGCCGAGAGAGTCCGCTCCACCAGATCGTGTGATTCACTGCAGACAGTCACAAACACATCAATTGTTAGCCTCTCAGGCCATGGTAAGGCTTTGATCGGCGGGTGAACAAATAAATACAGCATCCAGTTGCCGACGTGTTGGGTTCCTGCATATAGAGCGGCAAAGACAAACAGTATTGCAATCCAGGGCGATTGCAAACGATTGTCAATTAACCACCAACTAAGGTAGTAAACCAAGGATAGGAATCCAATAAGGATAGACACACGCAGCAGCGATGCTTTTATACCTGGGATTGCTCCTATCCGATTAACCTGGAAAGGGATTTTTTCCTTTTGTGGTTGTCGATTCTGATTCATAAATTTTCCTCGATGCACATATTATTGGTTCATATTCACAGGATCGAATAGGTAAACTCGCATTTTGAAGATGCGCGCTTGAACATGTACATCAAATCTTGCTTGTTCTCGAGTATTCTCTTTAATCCACGAAAGCATTTGCGGCTGAAGTTCGGCAACATTCATATCTTCAATAATCCACACCCGATTGTGTCCGTTGGAAAGAGGTGGCTCCCAATTGTAAAGAGATTTAGTTTGCTCATCTAAGTAATAATCGCTAATATCGGTGTTGGCGGAGACGACGATGTCACCGTCCTGGCGTTGCGTTTCGATATAATGAATGGCTGCCTTCCAATTATCACGATTGCCATTCTGGTATTGAAAATACAAGATATCTTCGCTGAAAGGAACCAGAATCACCAGCATAAGAGCTCCAAATGCCAGAATGCGTCCCAATCCTTCTATGTTCTTGAAGAGCTCACGTATAGCTAGCGCTGCCAGCAGCAGCCAACTGGTTAAGGTGATAAACACATAGCGATTTGCGGCATAATGGAAAGTGGATAATACTACAATCGCAGCCAGTGGTATGAAAGCGTTTATGCCGAACAAGAGAACACCACGGTTTTTTCGACTAAACCAATACAAGAACCCGAAAGCAGCAATAATCACGGTCGGTAAACCAATGTAGTACACCGTACCTACCAACATCCACAAGGGATTTGTGTTGATGCGGCCAAACCCGCCAAACCAGGCTCCCAGGTTCGCCAAGTAGGGGCCAGCGAAAAAGATACCTGCAATGGCAGCCGGTCCAAAAATCAAAACCAGGTTTCGCGGCCGAAAGCCTTTGGGTTTTTCGAAGGGCAGCAGCCATATCAGTACCAGGTAGACCCCGATAACCGGAACAAAGAACAGGGCGATCAACCGCTCCCGAGCTGCGAATCCAAATAGGAGTAGGGATCCTACCAGCAGCCAGGGGCGATCCTCCTCCATTGCGATATGAAAAGCCAGCAACCCCATGCTGTAGAACAAAAGCAATAGAATGTAAAAACGGGCATTTTGCGACCAGTACAAATGCCACGGGGAGATCGCAAGAAATATGGCTGCGAGGAGCGCTGTCCCGGTACCGAACATTCTGCGCGTCGGATAGTAAGTTAGGGGGATAGTTAGAATACCGATCAGGGCTGGGACCAACCGGGCGTTCCATTCACTGACCCCGAGATAAGCCGTTGTTAAACGGATTAGGTCGGTTGCCAATGATCGACGCAAAAAACTGTAATTGAAACCATCTTCCTTTGCACCTAATGTAAATGCCTCATCTCCCCAGAAGCTCCATTCTCCCAACTTGTAAAAACGTAATCCAGCAGCGATTACAATAATTATTACCAATATAGTTATCTCAATTAACCATCTTGGTATCCGGAGACTAGACATTCGAATTAACATTTTGGATCTGGTTATCATATCGGACAATACCTATAAAATAATACTAATGCTCAGCCAAATAAAGGAAACCGGTCATTTCTAGGACCGGTATGTTCTGCCCCTTATCACGGGAGAACCTGCTTTGAAGATCGAATACAACCAAGTTATCGCAGATGTGGGATTGGTTATTCATTCGACCACTTCAAGGGACAGGCGTTTCTGTATAAATAAACGTTTTTTTATCCTGATTGTTACTATTATTTTATGAAATAATGGTCCGGAAGAGTGCTTTCCTTGCTCGTAGTCCATTTTTGGTATAAAATTAGTGTGAATTTTACCCAGATTGGCCTTGTATAAATATAGGGGCCCGTAGCTCAGCGGCAGAGCGGACGGCTCATAACCGTTTGGTCGTAGGTTCGAATCCTACCGGGCCCATATTTTGTTAAGGGTTTAAGGTGCTATGATGTTTGTTAACCAAGAGGGGCAATCCCACGAAATCGTATTTTCAAACCGAATTTGATTATTCGGAATAAAAGCAAATTTCTACACGGAGAAATAATCATGGCTTCAACACCAACTAAATTGCAGACTGCTGCCGACATCCCGCTGAGTCTCTTCACGCCCGACGAGATGGACACCTGGCTCGGGAAGCTGACCTACGTCGACGGAGCTCCCACGGATGACACAATCCAGAAGGTCTACGACAACCTCGACTTCGTGCGCGCGCTCGAAGGCTACATGGATGCCCACCAGGGGGCCTCAGTCGCCGCCCTGCTGAAGGGATTTAGGGAGGCCGGGGCCGAGGATAACGACATCATCATCTTTTCGGAACTGATGGATTCGCAGTCACTGTTCCTGACAGCCAACGCCGACACGGTCTACTATGTCGGCAGCATCAACCTCCAAAATGGGCCGATGGTCTTCGAGTCACCGCCCGATGCCCTGGGTGTGATCGACGATATGTGGTTCGGTCACGTCATCGATTTCGGGCGCCCTGGCCCAGATCGCGGGGCTGGTGGACGCTTTTTGCTGTTGCCGCCGAACTATGATGGCTCACTCCCCGACAGCGGTTTCCATGTCGCTCAGTCCCGTACAAACCGGGTGCTGGTGCTGGGCCGCAGCTTCCTGGTGGATAATGACCCCAGGCCCGTGGTCGAGATCATTAAGAAAAGTATCAAAATCTACCCATACACCCCTGGCGGCTATGGCACGAGTATCAAGACGCTGCTCCTGGGTGAGGTCCAACCCGGAAAGCCGGCCTCCATCACCCCAGTCAAGTTCATCGAGGGCAGCGGGCTGGCCTTCAATACGATCCCACCGAGTGACCATACCTATTTCGATCTGATTAATAAACTTGTACAGGAGGAGGTGGAGGGATCGTTCGACCCCGAGATTATGGGCGCGCTGGCTGCCATTGGCATCGTCAAGGGCCAGCC
>DATKXE010000001.1:0-2906 GCA_035529195.1 Anaerolineales bacterium | reverse complement strand
TTTGCGAAGATTGCAGGAAAAGACCGGCCGCAGCACTTATTTCGGATTCGTCAGTTTAGGAATATTGGTAGTTCTGCCTCTGATTGGGTTATTAATTTCTGGGGGCAAGCCATTAGAAGCGGATGTTCCTATAATCAATGGATTTAATTTTAGTGGTGGATACCAACTGACACCTGAATTCGCGGCTTTATTGGTGGGGCTGGTCACATACACGGCAGCTTTCATTGCCGAGGTGGTCCGGGCTGGAATCCAGGCAGTTGATCGGGGGCAATTGGAGGCTGCCAGATCGGTCGGACTAAATTATTCTCAATTGTTAAGCCTGATTATAGTCCCCCAGGCATTACGGGTAATAATCCCACCCTTAATCAGCCAATATCTTAACCTGACCAAGAACTCCAGCCTGGCAATTTTCATCGGGTACCCGGAATTATTCTTCATTGGTAAGACGACGATTAATCAAGCTGGCAGAGCTGTTCAGGTCTTTGCTGTAATCATGGCTGTCTACCTGAGCATCAGCTTGATGACTTCATTAATCCTCAATATTTATAACCGCCGGATTCAATTGGTCGAGAGATAATGGTTTCTGACGTGACAAATTCTACAGAAGATATCCGCCCTCCTGAGCCACCTGGATTAATCACCTGGATTCGAAAGAATTTATTCAACAGCTGGTTCAACAGCTTGTTGACAGTTGTTTCCTTGGCTTTAATTTATCTAGTTGTCAGCGGTCTTCTTCGTTGGATCTTTACCCAAGCTGATTGGGAACCGGTGCTTAAATTTCCATTTCTATACCTGGTGGGACAATATCCGCGTGATCAATTGTGGCGAGTGGGTTTGCTGTTTGCGATTTACTCATTAATGGTGGGTATGAGCTGGCGTAAGTGGAGCGGTATGATGCGTGTTCTCACCCTGACCTATGCTGGTTTCTTCTTATTCCTTGCTTTTTGGCCAGCACAGGTAGCGACTCTTGACCTGTGGATGCGGGCGGCTTTACTTGCGAATCTGGGGATTATCGCCCTTGGATATCTACTTGGCGGGATCAATAAAATCACTTCAAGAAATCTGTTAATAGCCTGGGTATTCTCATTGGTCGTCAGCCTACTGCTGCTGTATGGTACTCCAATGCTCGGCTTTTTAACTATTGTGCCAACAAACTTGTGGGGGGGGCTTCTGGTGACTTTACTTCTGGCAGTTGGAGCGATCATATTATCCTTTCCCCTCGGAGTAATGTTAGCCTTGGGCCGGCGATCCTCGCTGCCGATAATCCGCATCATTTGCACGGTATTCATCGAAGCGATCCGTGGGGTGCCACTAATCAGTATATTATTCCTTTTTTCCTTGATTTTGCCATTATTCCTACCGCCTGGGATTCGAATTGACCGGCTGATGCGGGCGTTATTAGGAATGACCATCTTCAGTTCTGCTTATACAGCAGAGAATGTGCGGGGAGGTTTAGCAGCTGTACCTTATGGACAAACCGAGGCTGCCAAAGCCCTTGGACATTCAAATTTCCAGATAACTGCGCTGATCGTCATGCCTCAAGCGTTGAGAATCGTTATCCCGCCCATCGTTGGTCAATTCATTTCCTTGTTTAAAGATACGACCCTTGCTTCCGGGGTAGCAGTGCTTGAGCTCCTGGCGGTGGGAAGATCGGTCCTCAATTCTGATCCGCAATACATTGGCCTGCAGATGGAGGTTTATGGTTTTATCGCGGTCGTATTCTGGATCCTGAGTTATATGATGTCGCATGCCAGTAGGCGTTTGGAAGCTGCACTTGGCGTCGGCGAGCGTTAGGTGATCAGTTCAATCACCTGCTCTGGTTGATATGGAGATGAAGATGAATGAACAGAAAGCGGATCAAATGCCCATCATTATCGCCCGGGATGTGCACAAATGGTATGGCGATTTTCACGCTCTGAAGGGCATCGATTTGGAGGTCCAGCAGGGTGAAGTAGTGGTGATCTTTGGACCTTCTGGATCGGGGAAATCAACCTTTATCCGCACCATCAACCGATTAGAAGAACACCAGCGCGGCCAGATCATTGTGGATGGTATCGAGCTGAGCCACGATGTGCGCAATATTGAGAAGATTCGCATGGAAACAGGGATGGTGTTCCAGCAATTCAACCTCTTTCCGCACCTCACAGTGCTTTCCAATGTAACTCTGGCACCCATCTGGGTCAGAAAATGGAAGAAACAAGACGCGGAGGAGATTGGAATGGAGTTATTAGAGCGGGTTGGCATTCCTGAGCAGGCTCAAAAATATCCTGGCCAACTTTCGGGTGGTCAGCAGCAGCGCGTAGCGATCGCCCGGGCATTGGCCATGCAGCCAAAGATCATGCTGTTTGATGAACCGACATCCGCTCTTGATCCCGAGATGATCAAAGAAGTGCTGGATGTGATGATTGAGCTGGCGAAAAGTGGGATGACGATGGTCGTTGTGACCCACGAGATGGGATTCGCCCGAGGAGTTTCTAACCGCATGTTTTTCTTTGATGAGGGTTTGATTGTTGAGAGCGGAACACCAGATGATATATTCCACAATCCTCAGGAGGATCGGACAAAGCTGTTCCTTTCTCAAATCCTTAAACAAGATTAGTTAACAATTCGTTTTGGGCAATCGACCATCAGACTCAAACAAAAGTTGATTAACCTTTCGATGGTCTTGCCCCAGATTTTGGGAGATATCCTGGTAGAATAAATTCCAGGATAGGCATAAAATAACCAGGTTTTGGGTTCTATCAATCTAAATGATCGAAAAAGTGGCGATTGGCAAAATCGCCACTTTTGAAATTCTGCCAACTCTGACTTGAATCTGGCTAGTAAAATTAGATTTATCCAGCCTCTGAGCCTAAGGCAACCACAAACACGTCATAATATGTCCCGGCACCAAAGCCATCAATCAT